>JAOXSB010000051.1 GCA_025800345.1 Mangrovicoccus sp.
CAAAATGCCCTGAAGGATCAAATCTTCAATCTGGCGCACCACGGTTGTGGCAAGCTTTTCCGGTTCGATCTTTTGAAATGCCATTGTCTCGCCCCTAAACTGGTCAAATCTTATGACCAGAAGGGCAGGGGATCAAGCGCTCTGCGCCGTCTCGGCACGCGCCGATTCTCGCGCCAGCAGCGCCCGTTTGACTGGCAGGCCCCAATGATAGCCGCCAAGCCCGCCGGATTTGCGCAAAGCGCGGTGACACGGGATCAGCCAAGAGATCGGGTTGCGCCCCACAGCAGTGCCCACGGCGCGCACCGCCTTGGGATGCCCAATGGCCTGGGCGATATGGGAATAAGTGGTCACAGAGCCATCAGGGACCGCCAGTAGCGCTTCCCAAACCTTGATCTGAAAAGGGGCGCCCATGAGATGCAGCGACAGCGGCGCGGCATCAGGGCCCCAAGCATTGGCCAGCAGCGGGGTGATGCTTTCGGGATCTTCGGCAAATGCCGCTTTCGGCCAGCGGCTGGTCAGATCCGCCATGGCCGCATCGCGCCCACAATCGGCGGAAAAGCCCAGGGCGCAAATCCCTTTGTTGCTGGCCATGACCAACGCCTCGCCATAGGGCGTGTCTTGCCAGGCCCAGCGGATCACCAGCCCTGCGCCCTGACGGGCATATTCGCCCGGGCTCATGGCTTCCCAACGCAAAAACAGATCATGCAGCCG
>JAOXSB010000065.1 GCA_025800345.1 Mangrovicoccus sp.
TGAACTGGCCGATACGCTGCGCACCAAATTGCGCGAAGATCTGTTTCGCAACACCGCCGCAGATTTTATTGAGGCCAAGCTCGAAGAACGCTCGCAACGCCACCGCAAACAAGGTGGCCAGCGCTATATGGTCGAGCCCAATGTAAAAGAGGGCAAAGGCGGGCTGCGGGATCTGCAATCGCTGTTTTGGATCGCAAAATACGTCCATGGGGTTGACGAGATATCCGAATTGGTCGGGCTTGGGCTGTTCACCCAAGACGAGTATGACAAATTCAACCGGGCCGAAAATTTCCTATGGGCGGTGCGCAATCAAATTCATCTGATCACGGGGCGGGCGATGGATCAGCTCACCTTTGATCTTCAGGTGCAGGTGGCCGAAGCCCTGGGCTATGACGATTATGGCGGGCGGCGCGCGGTTGAGCATTTCATGCAGGATTATTTCCGCCACGCCACCCGCGTGGGGGAATTGACCCGGATCTTTCTGACTGCGCTTGAGGCCAATCACACAAAACGCGCCCCTTCCCTGGCGGATCTCTTCCGCCGCGGCAAACGGGTGCGCAAAGGGTTTCAGATCTCGCAAAACCGCCTGAATATTGCCGATCCGGACGCGTTTTTGGCCGATCGGCTGAATATGCTGCGCCTGTTTGAAGAAGCGTTGCGCACTGGTTATTTGATCCATCCCGACGCCATGCGTCTCATCTCGGCCAATCTGGATCTGATCAATGATGATATGCGCCGCAGCCCCGAAGCGGCTCGGCTGTTTCATGACACATTGCTCAAACACGGTAATCCCGAACGGGCCCTGCGCCGCATGAATGAGCTAGGCGTGCTTGGGGCTTATATCCCCGAGTTTCAGCCCGTCGTGGCGATGATGCAGTATAACCTATACCACCATTACACGGTGGATGAGCATACGATCCAATGCATCTCGACCCTGGCCAAGGTGGAACGGGGCGAGATGGCCAATGAATTGCCGTTTTGCACCCGCGTTATGCAAGATAGCGATATCGACCGCCGGGTGATTTATCTGGCCCTGTTTTTGCATGATATAGGCAAAGGCCGCAAAGAAGACCATTCCATCGTCGGCGCGAAAATTTCACGCAAAGTGGCCCCGCGCCTGGGCTTTCGCAAAACCGAGACAGAAACCGTGGAATGGCTGGTGCGCTATCACTTGCTGATGTCCGATATGGCCCAGAAACGGGATCTGTCGGACCCGCGCACCATTCGTGATTTTGCCAAAGCCGTGAAAACGCAAAAGCGGCTGGATCTGCTTTTGGTGCTGACCACCTGCGATATTATCGGTGTCGGGCCCGGCGTGTGGAACAATTGGAAAGCCCAATTGATCCGCAACCTTTACAATCAAACCTCGCAAGCGCTTTCTGGCGGGCTGGAAGAGATCAATCGCGAAGGCCGCGAAAGCGAGGCCAAAGCCGCCCTACGTGCGGGCTTGAGCGATTGGCCAAGGGCCGATCTGCGCGCCGAGACAAGCCGCCATTACGGCCCCTATTGGCAAGGTTTGCAGACCGACACTCATTTGGTCTTTGCTCGCCTGCTTAAAGGCATCGACAATGGCACGATCGAGATGGATCTCAAACCCGATGCGGATCGCGATGCCACGCGGGTATGTTTCGCCATGGCCGACCATCCGGGCATTTTCGCCCGCCTTGCTGGGGCCCTTGCCCTGGTAGGGGCGAATGTTGTGGATGCGCGCAGCTATACTTCGAAAGATGGCTACGCCACGGCGGTATTCTGGATTCAGGATGCCGAGGGCCACCCCTATCAGGCCGACCGGCTTGATCGGCTCAAAACCATGATCGACAAAACCCTGCGCGGCAAGGTGCATGCCACCGAGGCCGTGCGCAGCCGCGGCACCATCAAAAAGCGCGAGCGCGGTTTCAAAGTGCCCACCAATATCACCTTTGATAATGAAGGCTCCGAAATCTACACGATTATCGAGGTGGAAACCCGTGACCGGCTGGGCATGCTGTTTGACCTGACCAAAGCCCTGGCCGATGCCAATGTTTATATCTCTTCGGCGCAATGCGCGACCTATGGGGCGCAGGTGGTGGACACCTTCTATGTCAAAGACATGTTCGGGCTGAAAATCCTCTCCAGCTCGAAACAAAAGACCCTAGAAGCCAAAATGCGACAGGCCATCACCAATGGGGCGCAAACCGAGGCACAGGCCGCAGTGAAATGAAACCAATCCGTTTTTTGAGCGGTCTGCTCACCGTGGGCGGCTGGACTATGGCCAGCCGTGTCATGGGTTTTGTCCGGGATTTGCTGATCGCGGCCACCATGGGCTCAGGCCCCGTGGGTCAGGCCTTTATGGTGGCCTTTGCCCTGCCCAATATGTTCCGCCGGTTTTTTGCCGAAGGCTCGCTGAACATGGCCTTTGTGCCGCTTTTCTCGAAAAAGCTCGAGCGCGGCGAGGATGCCCAGGGCTTTGCCACCGAAGCTTTTGCCGGGCTGAGCGCCATTCTCACCGCCCTATCGATCCTGGCGATTGTGTTTATGCCCGGTTTGGTCTTTGCCATGGCTTCAGGCTTTGTGGCCGATGAACGCTTTGCGCTAACCGTCATCTATGGGCGGATCTGCTTTTTCTATATTCTCTTCATCTCGCTTGGGGCCCTGTTATCGGGCATCTTGAACGCTTTGGGCCATTTCGCCGCCGCCGCCGCCGCGCCGGTCTTGCTCAATGTGATCTTGATCGCCGCCTTGCTGCTGGCCGAAAGCGGGCTTTTCCCAGATATCCCAGTGATCACCCCCGATACGGGGTCTGATCTGCTTGGCGCGCGCCATGGCACGTTTTTGGTCTGGGGGGTGCTGATCGCCGGGGCGGCGCAATTTGCGGTGCTCTGGAAGGCCGCGGCCCAAGCGGGCTATCCCATGCGCCTGACCCGGCCCCGCCTAACCCCCGAGATGAAACGGTTATTCATCTTGGCGCTGCCCGCAGCCTTGGCCGGGGGCGTGGTGCAGATCAACTTGCTGGTGGGCCGCCAAGTGGCCAGTTTCTTTGATGGGGCCGTGTTCTGGCTGGGCATGGCCGACCGCCTATATCAGCTGCCCTTAGGGGTGATCGCCATTGCCGTGGGCATTGTGCTCCTGCCGGATCTGTCGCGCCGCCTGGGCGCAGGGGATCTGGAAGGCAGCCGCCATGCCTTTTCCCGCGCGGGCGAGATCTCCCTGGCGCTCACCCTACCTGCGGCCGTGGCGCTCTGCGTTATTCCCACCCCGCTGGTCTCGGTGCTCTATGAACGCGGGGCGTTCAATGCCGACGATACCCGAGCCACCGCCATAGCCGTGGCCATCTATGGGGCCGGGCTGCCCGCGTTTGCCCTGCAAAAAGTGCTGCAACCGCTGTTTTACGCCCATGAGGACAGCAAAAGCCCGTTTCGCTATGCGCTGGTGGCCATGGTGGTCAATGCGGCGCTCGCAATCGGGCTTGCACCGCTAATCGGCTGGCCCGCCGCTGCCATCGGAACGACCTTGGCAGGCTGGGCCCTAGTGGCGCTGCTTTATTTTGGATCGCGCAAAATGGGGGAGCACGCGCAATTTGACCAACGCTTTCGCACGCGCTTGCCGCGGCAACTCCTAGCTTGTGGGGTCATGGCGCTGTGCCTGCTGGGTATGAGCCTGGTTTTGACCACCGCGCTGAACACGCCAACCCTGCGCTATGGCGCGCTGGCATTACTGGTGGTGACCGGGGCTGTCAGCTATTTCGCCGCCGCCCATATTCTTGGGGCGCTGCGCATCACCGAGCTGAAATCGGCCTTGCGGCGGGGCTAACCCCGCCGCGGGCTCTGTTTTAGGATGGCAGCTTGGTTTTGCGCAAATAGGGCAACACCGCATCAAAGGCACCGAATTTGGCGCTGGCGTCTTCATTGCTGACCGTGGGCGGGATGATCACATCTTGGCCAACGGTCCAATCAGCGGGCGTTGCCACCCCATGGGCATCGGTGGTTTGCAGCGCATCCAGCGCCCGCAAGATCTCGGCAAAATTGCGCCCCACCGACATCGGATAGGTCATCATCAAGCGCACTTTTTTGGTCGGATCGATAATATAGACCACCCGCACCGTGGCGCTATCGGCGGGGCTGCGCCCATCGGGCAGCACATATTCGGCGGGCAGCATGTCGAACATTTTCGACACAGTCAGATCTTCATCGGCGATGATGGGAAATTCCACCGGCGCGCTGGCAAAGCCGGAAATATCATTGGCCCATTTGATATGGTCCTCGACCCCGTCGACAGACACCCCGATAGGCTTGGTGTTCCGCTTGGCCCATTCATCGGCCAGCTTGGCCACAGCGCCAAATTCAGTGGTGCAAACCGGGGTGAAATCTTTGGGATGGCTAAACAAGATCGCCCAGCTCTCGCCGATCCAATCGTGAAAGCTGATCTCGCCCTGGCTGGTGGGGGCGGTAAAATCGGGGACGGTGTCGTTGATGCGCAGCGCCATGAATGGCTCCTCCTTACTCAATGGACATGCAAGGCAAGCGCCCCACATGTGACCAAGGGTTAACCGAGTCGCGGATGCGCCAAAAGCCCGATCCTGCCCGTGCTACCTTGCACCCCCCGACCGGCGATGCCACCTAAGAGCGGAAGATTAAGGATACGCCCCATGACCGATGCCACCGCCTTTTATATCGATGGAGCCTGGGTCGACCCCCAAGAGGGCCACCGCCTGGATGTGATCGACCCGTCCACCGAAGACGTCTGCGCCACGATCTCGCTTGGCGGCAAGGGCGATACTGACCGTGCCGTGGCCGCCGCCAAACGCGCCTTTGCCAGCTTTTCCCAATCCAGCAAAGCCGAACGCCTAGATCTGCTGGCGGCGATCCTGGAGCGTTACAAGGCCCGCGGCACCGAGATCGCCGAGGCTATGAGCCTGGAGATGGGGGCGCCGATTGATCTGTCCATGACCGATCAAATGCCCTCGGGGGCGTATCACATCAAACAATTCATCCGCGCTCTGGAAGGGATGGAATTTGAAGGCCCGCTGCATAGCGATGATCAGCCCGGCCGCGTGCATTACGAGCCCATCGGGGTCTGCGCTTTGATCACCCCGTGGAATTGGCCCATGAACCAGGTCACGCTGAAAGTGGGTGCCGCGATTGCCGCGGGCTGCACCATGGTGCTCAAACCCTCAGAGATCGCACCGCTGAGCTCGATGGTTTTTGCCGAAGTGATGCATGAAGCGGGCGTGCCTGCGGGGGTGTTCAACTTGGTCAATGGCGACGGCGCGGGCGTGGGCAGCCAGCTTTCCAGCCACCCGGATGTGGATATGGTCAGCTTTACCGGCTCTACCCGGGCTGGGCGTTTGATCACCAAGGCGGGTGCGGAAACGATCAAACGGGTGTCGCTGGAACTGGGCGGTAAAGGCGCGAATATCATCTTTGAAGATGCCGATGCGGATGCGGTGCGCCGGGGCGTGACCCATTGCATGGAAAACACCGGACAATCGTGCAACGCCCCCACCCGCATGTTGGTGCAGCGGGGCCGCTATGAGGAAGCCGTGGCCGAGGCCGCCGAGCTTGCCAAAGCCACCGCCACTGGCCCCGCCCGCGACAAAGGCCCCCATATTGGCCCTGTGGTGTCAGCGGCCCAGTTCGACAAAGTGCAACGGCTGATCGAAACCGGCATGAGCGAAGGCGCGCGGCTTGTGGCAGGCGGGCCGGGACGCCCCGAGGGCACCAATCGGGGCTATTTCGTGCGCCCCACGGTCTTTGCGGATGTGCGCAATGATATGAGCATCGCCCAAGAGGAGATCTTTGGCCCGGTCCTGTCGATCCTGCCCTTTGACGGCGAGGATGACGCCATCGCCATCGCCAATGACACGCCCTACGGGCTGACCCATTATCTGCAGACCCAAGATGCGGAAAAAGCCCGGCGCGTGGCCCGGCAATTGCGTTCGGGCATGGTGATGATCAATGGCGGGTTCCGCGGCGCGGGCGCCCCCTTTGGCGGCATGAAGCAATCGGGCAATGGCCGCGAAGGCGGACGCTTTGGGATCGAGGAATTTCTTGAGGTGAAATCCATCGGCGGTTGGCCCGCCCAATAGCGCTGGCGGGGCAATCGGACCCTTGGCGCGGGGGCGCAAAGCCTTTAGCTTGGGTGCATGTTTGGTGATCTTCTTAAATCTTTGCTCGCGCCCGAGCCCGCCCCCCTGCCCGATCCTGATGCTCGCATCGCCATGGCGGCGCTATTGGTGCGCATCGCCCGATCCGATGGGGATTATGCGCCCGAAGAATCCGCGCGAATCGACCGGATCTTGGCGGCGCGCTATAGCCTGAGCCCATTTGAGGCCACCGAACTGCGCGGTCGCGGCGAGCAATTGGAAAGCGAAGCGCCAGATACCGTGCGCTTTACCCGCGCCATCAAAGAGGCCGTGCCCTATGAAGAGCGCCGCGCGGTGATCGAAGCGCTTTGGGAAGTGGTCCTAGCCGATGGCGAACGCGACGAGGAAGAAGACAGCCTGCTGCGCATGATCGCCAATTTTCTGGGCGTGAATGATCGCGATAGCAATGCCGCCCGTCTACAAGTTCAGCAACGGATGCAAGAATAACCGCGAATTGCTGCCCATTTGCAAAGCAGTTGCATCTTTTCGCCCCGTCTTGGTGCCCAAGCCCCATTGCATTCCGGCGTGAATTCCGCATCACTGCCTCGGCGAAACCCAACAGACAGGCAGCGCGTGACCAGCACCAATTCCGTTATCGAGATCCGCAACCTGCACAAAGCCTATGGAGAGCTTGAGGTTCTCAAAGGCGTCTCCATTTCCGCTCCGCGTGGCCATGTGGTGTCCTTGATCGGGTCATCGGGCTCGGGCAAATCCACTTTGCTACGCTGCTGCAACCTGCTCGAAGACAGCCAAGAGGGCGAGATTCTATTCGAGGGCGAGCCCATCACCTGGCGCGGCGCGGGCGCTGTGCGCAAACCCCGCGATGCGGCGCAAGTCCTGCGGGTGCGCACCAATCTGTCCATGGTGTTTCAACAATTCAATCTCTGGTCCCATATGACGATTTTGGAAAACGTCATGGAAGCCCCAGTGACCGTGCTGCGCCGCCATAAACCCGATGTGGAACGCCTGGCCCGAGAGCTTTTGGCCAAGGTCGGCATTGGCGATAAATGCGATGTCTATCCCGCTCAGCTTTCCGGGGGCCAACAACAGCGCGCCGCCATCGCCCGAGCGCTGGCCATGGAGCCCAAAGCGCTGCTGTTTGACGAGCCCACCTCGGCGCTGGATCCGGAATTGGAACAAGAAGTGGTGAAAGTCATCCGCGATCTGGCCAATGAAGGGCGCACCATGATCATCGTCACCCATGATATGCGCATGGCCGCGGATGTCTCGGACCATGTGATCTTCCTGCATCAAGGCCTGATCGAAGAAGAAGGCCCGCCCGAAGCCCTGTTCGGCGCCCCAAAATCCGAACGCTTACGGCAGTTTCTATCAGCCACCCAACCGGCCTGAGCACAGGCCCGGACCTAACCGCCAACAGATAACAGCGGAGACCCCCCATGAAAAAAAGCTTTGTGATCGCAGCCACCGCCTTTGCGCTGAGCGCGACGGCTGTCACTGCCGGCGACGTGGTGCGCATGGGCACCGAAGGGGCCTACCCCCCCTTCAACTTCATCGATGACGCCACTGGCAAAGTTGCCGGTTTCGACATTGATGTGGGCAATGAGCTTTGCGCCCGCGCTGAGCTGACCTGTGAATGGGTCACCAATGATTGGGACAGCATCATCCCCAATCTGGTCTCGGGCAATTACGACACGATCATGGCTGGCATGTCGATCACCGATGAGCGCGACGAGGTGATCGATTTCACCCAAAACTACCTGCCGCCAGAGGCGTCCTCTTATGCCGCAATGTCTGCGGATGTAGATCTGACCGGCGCGGTTGTGGCCGCTCAGACCGGCACCATTCAGGCCGCTTATGTGGCCGAAAGCGGGGCCACCTTGCTGGAATTCCCCACCCCCGATGACACTGTGGCCGCGGTCAAGAATGGCGAAGCGGATGCGGCTTTTGCGGATAAGTCTTTCCTAGAGCCCTTTGTCAGCGAAGATCCTGATATGAGCTTTGTGGGCGAAGATGTGGGCCTGGGCGGCGGCCTGGGCATTGGTGTGCGCGAAAGTGATGGCGAGTTGAAAGCCAAGCTCGATACGGCGATCCAATCCATGAAAGATGATGGCAGCCTGAACGCCTTGATCGAACAATGGTTCCCCGGCAATAGCGGCTTCTAAGCCCATGGGCGGGGTCTGCCCGCCAAATGCTCTTTGGCTGGGCGGTGCGCCGCCCGGCTTTGTCCCTGCAACCCCGCGCTTGGGGCTTGCAGCTGATCCCGTGGATTGATTGCCCATGTTTGAGTATTGCGCCGATCCTAGCCTGCTCTCGGATGCGCGCTGGATGATGTGCTATCTGACCAGCCCCAAACATATCGCCTTTTACTATTCCTTCGGCACGGTGCTGGGGCTGTTGGCGATCACAGCCCCTTGCGCCTTGCTGCTTGGCTTTGGCGGCGCTGTGGCGGCCCGTTCGCTGTTTTGGCCGCTGCGGATTTTGGGCAAAGCCTATACCTCCATGGTGCGGGGCATCCCCGATATCGTGTTTTTCCTATTCGTGCCAATCGCGCTGGATCAGGGGCTGGAATGGCTACGTCATCACGCGAAATGCTCCGATTGGACCGAACCAGTGCGCCAGGGCAATGATTTCGTGGTCTGTCCTCAGGCCAAACTGCCTCTGAACAGTGCAGACGCTTGGGTCCATGATGCCTATAGCGTCTTTCTTGCGGTGCTGGCCTTTTCCATCGTGTTTGGAGCTTTTGCGGCCAATGTGCTGATCGGGGCGATGAATGCGGTGCCCCGTACCCAGATCGAGACCGCGGGCGCTTATGGCATGACCCGGCGGCAAAGCTTTTGGCGGATCTTAGTGCCGCAAATGTGGGTCTATGCCCTGCCTGGCCTGTCCAATCTGTGGCAAATCCTGATCAAAGCCACGCCGCTTCTGTTCCTTTTGGGGATTGAAGATATCGTCTATTGGGCGCGGGAATTGGGCGGGTCGAAAACCCGGACCTTCACCTATCCCCACCCCGATTGGCGGCTCTATTACTTCTTGGTGCTCTTGGTGTTTTACCTGGCGCTTACCAACCTGTCGGAACGGTTTTTCCAACGTATGATGACCCGGCTGAGCCATGGTCAGGCCACATTGGGCGGCGAAGCCCTGCGCAAAGCAGGCAAAGGGGGGGCCGCCGCATGAGCTGTTGGCAAACGGTGCAAGATTACGGGCTGCGCGCCATCGGCATTGGCGAGCGGCTGCTGCCGCGCTCTGACATTACCCTATGCGAGCAATTCACCCTGATCGGCTCTGGCCTGATCTGGAATGTCTATTTCGGGGCTTTTGCTTTGGCCTTGGGGTTTTGCCTTTCCATCGCTGTGGCCTTGGGCAAGGCCAGCTCTAACCCGCTGCTGCGCAAACCCTGTGAATGGTTCATCTATTTGTTCCGGGGCTCGCCGCTCTTTATCCAGTTCTTCCTGGCCTATGAGGCCTTTGTGCTGCTGCCGCGCAATGGGATCGAGATCAATCTGCTGGTCACCCAAATCACCGCTGAAACCGGTTGGCTGACCAAAGCCTGGGCAGGCGGCGTGATTGTGCTGTTTCTCAACACTTCCGCCTATGCGGGCGAGATTTTCTATGGCGCGCTGCGCTCTGTGCCCAAGGGCGATCTAGAAGCGGCAGATGCGTATGGCATGACCGGCTGGAGCAAATTTCGGCGGGTAACGCTGCCCTCGATGCTGCGGCTGGGTTGGCCATCCTACACCAATGAAGCGATCTTTCTGTTTCATGCCACAACGTTGGTATTTTTCTCGGGCTTTCCCGCCTGGCGGCAACAGGGCGATGCGCTTTATTACGCCAAATACCTGGCGGATAAGACCTTTAACCCATTCGTGCCCTATCCGATCATCGCAGGCTATTTCATCTTGCTCACCTTGCTGCTGATCTGGGGCTTTGGCCGGGTGAACAAACGGCTGAACCGTCATTTGACACCTGAGACACGGCCCCGGCTGAAGCTACGGCTGCAATTGGTACGGTGACCCCATGAGCCCAGAGGATAGCCCCCCCACCAGCCTGCGCGCCGTTTGCTCTGATCTCAATGGGCAAATGCGCGGCAAACGCATGGGCGGAGATCAATTGCCCAAGATCGAATTCACTGGCTTGCGCATGCCGCTATCGTGCCAAAATCTCGATCTTTGGGGCGAAGACATCCTGGGCTCGCCTTTGGTTTTCGCTAGCGGCGATGCTGATGGGCAATTGCGCGTCACCGAGCGCGGATCTGTCCCGGCCCCCTGGCTGAGCGCGGGCAGCGAAATCCTGCCCATGTGGATGTTCACCGATGGCGGCGCGCCTTTTGGCGGCGATCCCCGCCATGCGTTAGCGCGGGTGATTGAACGGTTCCAACGCTTGGGTTGGAAACCCGTGGCGGCGATGGAGCTGGAATTTACCTTTCTCGATCCCGGCAGCCTAGATCCCAGCCCTGCGCCGGGCTGTGAAATCGCCAGCCAAGTTCTGGGCATGGAACAGCTTGATCGCTATGCGGCGCTGTTTGACGAGATTTTCGCCGGGGCCGAAACCATGGGCATTCGCGCCCAGGGCGCAATCTCCGAAGGCGGTTTGGGCCAATTCGAGATCAATCTGGAACATTGCGCGGCCATGCGCATGGCCGATGACACTTGGCTGATGAAGCAATTGATCCGCGGCATTGCCCAAAAACACGGGCTGATCGCCAGTTTCATGGCCAAACCCTTTGCCGAGGGCGAGGGCAATTCCATGCATGGGCATGTCTCTTTGCTCGACCGCGAAGGGCGCAATCTGTTCGATAATGGGCTGCATAGCGGCAGCGGCGTGATGCATCGCGCGGTGGCAGGCTGTTTGGCCTGTATGCCCGCGGCCACGCTGATCTTTGCCCCTTGGGAGAACAGCTATTTGCGGATTTCACCGGGCAGCCATGCACCGACCGGCGCCTCTTGGGGCTATGAAAACCGCACCACCGCGATCCGCATTCCTGGCGGGGATCCTGCCGCACGGCGGATCGAGCACCGGGTGCCTGGGGCCGATGGCAATCCTTATCTGGTGCTGGCAGCGATTTTGGGCGCGATGCTGGTGGGGCTGGAAGACGAGCTTTCCCCGCCCGAGCCGATGATCGGCAATGCCTATGAACAGCGCCAATTGCATCTGCCCACCGATTGGGACAGCGCCATCACCCGTTTCAGTCAAAGCCCCAAAATGGCTCGGATTTTCTCGCCGCTGCTGATCGAGAATCTCACCGCCACCAAGCAACAAGAACAACGGCGCATGGCCGATCTTACCCCCAAAGCCCAATTGCGCGCTATGTTGCAAGCGGTCTAAATTCCCTTAACCCGTCTGATATCTACGAGTTCCCATGAAAATCGGCCTTCTACAATGCGGGCGCACCGCCCCGACCATCTTGGAAAAATACGGCGAATATGCCGATCTTTTCGCCCAGCTTTTGGCCGGGCCTGGGCGCGTGTTTCAAACCTGGCATGTGGTGGATTGCGATTTTCCGCAAAGCCCGCAAGCGGCAGATGCTTGGGTGCTCACCGGCTCGCCCCATGGGGTCTATGAAGATCACCCCTTCATTCCGCCGCTGGAAGAGTTCTTGCGCCAAGTGGTGGCCGCGCGCGTGCCGGTGGCCGGGATTTGCTTTGGCCATCAATTGCTGGCCCAAGCTCTGGGCGGCGAAGTGGTCAAACATCCTGGCGGTTGGCGGCTTGGGCCGCAAGACTATGAGATCGAAGGCATAGATCGCCCGGTCACCTTGCATGCCTGGCACCAAGATCAGGTGATCCGCCCCCCAGAAGGCGCACGGGTCATCGCCACCGGGGTGGATTGTGCCGTGGCGGCCATGGCCATGGGCGATCACCTGCTCAGCCTGCAACCCCATCCGGAATTTCACGACGGGATCATCAATGAATTGATCACCACCCGCCGAGATCTGCCCAGCATGAAAAACGCCCCAATCGCGGAAACCGAGGCCCGTATGGGCACAGCGATAGACCAAGATTGGGCGGCACAGATGATCGGTGCCTTTCTGGAAAAGGCCGCAAGCAGAGCCAAAGCTGCGGAATAAGCCCGCCCATGACCAGGTGGTTTGATCACTGTCATGGTAATGTCACCGAGATTTGGTTATGGATTTCCTGAAATTCTTTTTCGGGAAACCAGAAAATGCCCAAAGACGTGATGGCCCAGACCCAGACCCCTTTGCCGGACACGGCCCAGGCAGAGCCTATCCCTGCCGCCGCGCAAGAAGCGGTGGAAGAGCTGCTGCGCTCGGGCGATCTGTTTCGCTACACCTCCGGAGCCAATGCGCCGGTCACCCTGCTAGAGCAAGAATTCGCCCAGATGATGGGTGTGCCCTATGCGCTGGCGGTGGCCTCTTGTTCGGCGGCGCTGTTTCTGTCGCTCAAAGCGCTTGATCTGCCCGCCGGGGCCAAAGTGTTGATCCCGGCCTTTACCTTTGGCGCGGTGCCCTCAGCAGTGGTGCATGCGGATTGCGTGCCCGTCTTGGTGGAATGCGGCGCGAATTACCGGATCGATCTGGAGGATTACGCGGCGAAATTGGATCAAGGGGTGGATGCGGTTCTTATCAGCCATATGCGTGGCCACACTTCGGATATGGATGCGATACTGCAATTGGCCGAAGCCCGCGGCCTGCCGGTGATCGAAGATGCCGCCCATTCCCTGGGCACGCTTTGGAACGGGCGCAAAATCGGCACTTTGGGCAAAATCGGCTGTTTCTCTTTCCAATCCTATAAGCTGCTCAATGCGGGCGAAGGCGGGATGCTGATCACCGATGATCCCGAGATCGCCGCCCGCGCCGTGATCATGTCCGGGGCCTATGAGCATAATTGGCGCAAACACGCCCTAGTGGGGCCGCATTTCGAGCGCTGGCAGAACCAATTGCCACTATACAACACGCGCCTGGGCAATCTCCCGGCGGCGGTGATCCGCCCGCAATTGGACGAGCTAGACCGCCGGGTGCGCGATGGCCGCGCCAATCACGATTACGTGGCCGCCAAGCTGAACACCTCGCCGGTGCTGCATGTGCCCGCCCCCCTGCCCAGTGAGACCCGTGCCCCGGATTCGATCCAATTCAATCTGGTGGGACTGGATGAGGCCGGCATCACCCGCTTTGCCGAACGGGCCGAAGCCCTGGGCCTGCCGGTGCAAATCTTTGGCCGCTCAACCGATAATGCGCGCGCTTTCTGGAATTGGCAGTTTTTGGGGACCATCCCCGAGCTTCCCAAAACCCGTGCCATGCTGATGCAAGCTTGCGATATTCGCCTGCCTGCGCGGCTGACCCGCGCAGAGTGTGATGCCATTGCCGATGTGCTTCTGGCAGCGGCGGCAGAGGTCGCGCCCGTGGCCGCCTGAGCCCTCTTGCTCTAGGGGCCGTGCCATGATCTGGCTCGGCCTATGACTCGTTCTATTTTGATCACTGGTTGCAGCTCTGGCATCGGCTATGACGCGGCCCATCGTTTGTCTGCTATGGGCTGGCAGGTTCTGGCAACCTGCCGCAAGCCTGAGGATTGCGAACGGCTTTTGGGCGAGGGGTTGGAAAGCTTTCCCCTGGATTACGCCGATCCTCAATCGATCCGCGATGGGGTGGCCGAAACCCTGGCGCGCACTGGCGGGCGGCTTGATGCGCTGTTCAATAACGGCGCCTGGGCCCTGCCCGGCGCTGCCGAAGACCTGCCCCGCGAAGGGCTGCGCGCCATTTTCGAGGCCAATGTCTTTGGCTGGCATGATCTGACCCAACAGGTGATCCCCACCATGCGCGCCCAGGGTCATGGGCGGATCATCCAAAACTCTTCGGTGCTTGGTTTTGTCTCGTTCAATTGGCGCGGGGCCTATAGCGCCACCAAATACGCCATCGAAGGGCTCAGCGACGCCCTGCGCCTTGAGATGGCCGATACGGGCATTGATGTGGTGCTGATCCAACCTGGCCCGATCGCCACTAAAATCCGGGAAAACTCGATCGATAATTTCGAGCGCTGGATCGATTGGGAAGGCTCAGCGCGGGTAGAGCAATATCGCGACACTTTGCTGAAAAGGCTATATGTACCTTCATCGGGCAAGGATAAATTCGAGCTGCCCGCCTCGGCGGTCACCGATGTCTTGATCAAAGCGCTGGAGGCGAAAAGGCCGCGAGCGCGGTATCGGGTGACCACCCCCACCAAAATCCTTTCCGTGGCCAAGCGGATTTTGCCCGGCCGCATGCTGGACCATGTGCTGTCCAAAGCCAGTTGAGCTGCAAATCGCGCCTCCGGCCCCAAGCATGGGCATTGGCTTTTGGCCTTGCCCTAGCCGGGTGCAGCGCCCCGGGGCCAGAGCCCGCAACGCCGATCACTGTCGAAACAAACCTATTGGCCGATGAGATCGCGGCTATGGGGCCAGGCGTTGATCGCAATGAGGCCCGCCGGGCTGCGGATCTGGCGCTCAACACCAGCCGCGATTTGGCCCTAGCCTATGAGGTCAGCGACCCGCCGCTGATCCATAACAGCAAGGTCAATCTGGGGCTGCGCCCGAGGGGGCTATGCTATCACTGGGCCGATGATCTGGAAACGGCACTGGCCGCAGAAAGATTTCACAGCCTGTCGCTACACCGGGCCATCGCCAATGCGGATAATCCCTTTCGCATTGAGCATAGCACAGTGATTCTCTCGGCCCGCGGCGCAAAAATGGAAGACGGGATCGTGCTTGATCCCTGGCGCAGCGGAGGCGATTTGTTTTGGGCTCCAGTGGCGCAAGATGAAGCCTATCGCTGGCAGCCACGGGCCGAGGTTTTCGCCGCCAAAGCCGCAGGCAAATAACGCACAGCAAGGCTGTGCCTAATGCTCTAGCACTCGCAAATCCGGCGCGAGCCAGGGACATAGCGCGATCGCAGGCTCTACGATCTGCGCGGCAAGAATGCGGCGCAGCCGCGCGGCCACATCCAAAGGCAGATCCCCCAGCACCCCGCGACGGGCCACCAGCGTGACCACCCGCCCCAATGCCGGGCCGGGCAGCGGCGCCATCATGGTCTCGGAATGGAACCGCTGGGCCCGCAAATAGCCCAAAGGCGTGAGGATGGTCCAACCAGCGCCATTTGCCACCATGGAGAGGATCGCGTGATAGCTATCCATCTCAAAGCGCGAGGTCGGCGGCACCGATTGCCGAGCCAAATGCGCCGCGATCTGCCGCCCCATGTGATGGCGCTGAGTATAGCCGATCAGCGGTAAATCCTGCAGATCAGCAAAGCTTTCCGGCGCGGCGCGCCCCTGCGGCAGGGCCAAAACAAAAGGTTCGGCCAACAATGGATGGGCCTCGCAATCAGACCCTGCCGCCCCGGTTTCTGCGGCCACGATCATATCCAGCGCCCGGTCTTCGAGCAGATCATACAGCCGGTGGCTCGGCCCAGTTTCGAGCAAGAATTGTGACCGGCTTAGCTCTGCCCCCATCTGGGTCAACAGCGCCGGGGTCACATCCGCATCGAAATCCTCGATCACCCCAAGGCGAAAACGGCTGAGCGCCGAAAGATCGCGCATGGCCAATTCCGCGCGGGCCTGGGCCGCCTCATCCAAAATCACCCGCGCCCGGCGGCGAAAGCTTTCCCCGGCTGGGGTAAGGCGCAAGGGCCGAGCACTGCGATCCAGCAGCACCGCCCCAAGCGCCGTTTCAAGATTGGTCAATTGGCTCGAAACCGCCGAAACACTGGCCCCCACCCGGCGCGCGGCTGCCGAGATTGTGCCTTCCTCGGCGATGGCGACGAAAATCTCGATCCCCCAAAGGCTGAGACGTCCGGGAGTATCAACCATAGCGGGCCTCTTGATTGGCGCACGGGCACTGCCCCGGCAGGATGAGAAGATAAGGCAGCCCTAACGCAAATCGCCCGCGGTCAAAACAGCCATCTAGCTCAGTGCTTGCGCCGCATAAAACGCGGCATAGCCCGGAGCATATTCCCCTTGGTCAGCCAAGCAATTCCAAAGGCCCAAACCCCCAGGGATTCGAGCCAAAAAACAATGTTGCGTGCATCCAATGCCCGGCCCAAGCTGGTATCGCGGATCAACAAAAACAGGCCCAAAGCCAGCATCGCAAAGACGATCGCTGCGCCGCAAATCGTATAGGTCACATCCCCATATGAGGCGAAACGCTTGATCTCGCCAGCCGCATTCTTTGGAAAAAGGAAAAAGCAAAACAGCGCCATACAGGCGAAAAACACGGCCGCACACAGGAAATGCACATACCCAAATGGGCCGCACCAATGAAAGATGACCCCCTGCGGCGGGGCGGGCAGCATCCGGATCGGGCAATCTGAGGGCGCCGTCGAGAACAGCGCCACGCCAATGGCCGCCACCCCTGCAATGGTGGAGACCCAATAATCGCTGAGCCGATCACCTTGCTGGGGCAGATGGCCCACATAAGCGATTAGGAACACCCCGATGGCCGCCAAAATCCCCACCAAGATGTCGCCCATCACCGTGTGATAAAACATGGAGATAGAGCCCTGCATCTGGATCTTCGGGCTCACACGCGCCGCCGCGAAAAGTAAAATGGGCAGGCTCAACCCCAATAACCCCACGCCCCGGCGCAGCGCCAAAAAGGCTGCCACAAGCTCAGTATCATTGGCTGAACATGGATGCTGACGTGCTTTTTCGAACATGCGCCCCTCATAGATCGCGGCTTAGTCCAAGCCGGTCCATTGGGGTGAAAATAACACAATCGGCGCGCAATCCCTAGAAAAGCGCGCCGCTGAGCCACAAAGCCTGCGTGAACAGAGCCCAATCACAGGGCTCTAATAGGTGAATTTAGCTTTCTGGATCGCTTTCAAGCTTGGCCAATTTGCCCTGAAGCTCCGCAAGCTGCTGTTTGATCTGATCCAAATCACCTTCGGACTCGCCATGGGCTTCAGCGCCCTCGGCTGCGGTGTCCACATCGCCAGAATTCGGGCCAGTGGCCGCACCGGGCCAGCCGGGCAACATCGAAGTGAGAAAGGCTTTTTGCTGGCGCTGCATCGCCTCGATCCCCGCAGACATGGGGTTCATCGGCCCAGGCATGGTGGAGAAATTCTCCATCATTTTGGACTGACCATCGCGCAGCATCTCAAAGGACATGGCCAAGAATTGCGGCACCACGCTTTGGGCTTGGCTGGTATAGCTGCGCACCAGATCCGTGAGCACGCCGATGGGCAAAACGCTCTCGCCCTTGCTTTCATGCTCGGCGATGATTTGCAGCAAATATTGCCGGGTCAGATCATCACCGCTTTTGAGATCAACGATTTTGACCTCGCGCCCATCGCGGATGAAACGGGCGATATCTTCCAGCGTTACGTAATCGCTGGTTTCCGTATTATAGAGCCTGCGGCTTGCGTAGCGCTTGATCAGCAGCGGCGTGTCGGTGTCTGCCAAAGCTTGGCCCCCCAAAATGCATCGTGCAGAATAGCTTAGGCGAGCAAACTGCAAAAAGAAAGGGCAGGCTGCAGCCTGCCCTTGAGTTGGTGGATCCAGAGGGAGGAGCTAGATCCACCAAACTGACAACACTCGTTAATATCGTCGCGTCGAGCGCCTCAAAACACGAGGCGCTCACCAAACCGCTTATTTGGAAGCGGTGGCTTTTTTCGCAGCAGTGGTCACCTCGGCGGTGGCTTTTTTCACAGCGGCAGTGGCATCTTCAGAGATGTCTTTGCCAGCAGCCAGCATCAGCTCAACGGTTTCCATCTGAACTTTTTTCGCCACTTCAGCGAAAGCCGCCATGGTTTCAGCGGTCATTTCAGCTTCGGCCGAGAAGAAATCGGTCAGAGCTTTGCTGTAATCGGTGGGCTCGTCTTTGACGGTGGTCACAGTGGCCATTTTGGCCAGCGTTTCTTTGGTCCATTTCGAGGAGATCTCGGTGGACTGCTCTGCAGCTTCCAATGCCACTTTGGACATTTTCTCGCTCAGGGTTGCGGAAGTTTTGAATGCTTCCTGGAAGGCTTTGCCATCAACAGGGAAGGCGCCCATGGCGTCTTGCAGCATTTTGGTGAAATCTTGGGTATTCGCGGCCATAATTCTCTCTCCTGACTACGGGACGTACCGCCCCGAGGCTTGCGCCTGAGAAGAGTATGGACGCTGCGGCGCAGCATTTCAAGAAAAAAATTGCTGCACCGCAGAAATAGGTTTGTCTGCCTGAATTATCAGGCGCTTGCCTCCGAGAGCACATAGCTGCCCGGTGCCGGCAATAACGCGGGATGTTCCGAATCTGCGCCGGGAACCCGCGCCTCAACCAAACGACCGGATTTTTTGCCCAGCCATTCGCTCCAAACTGGCCACCAGCTGCCTTCGTTAAACTTGGCGCTCGCATACCAATCATCGGGCTCTTGGTTCAGCTTGGTGTTGGTGTAATGGCCGTATTTGTTCTTGGAGGGTGGGTTGACCACCCCGGCCACATGACCCGATTGGGACACCACAAAGGTTTTGGACCGGCTGCCCATTTGGCGCACCCCGTTCAAACAGGATTTCCAAGCAGCGATGTGATCGGTCTCGCAAGCGATGGAATAGACCGGCACCTTCACATCCTTCAGGGTCACAGTCTCACCGCAGATGGTAAAACCATCAGTGGCAAAGCGGTTTTCCATGCAAAGCCCGCGCAAATATTCCACGGTCATTTTGGCGGGCAAATTGGTGCTATCGCCGTTCCAATAGAGCAGATCAAACGCAGGGGGCGGCACTCCCATCATGTAGCTTTTGATCGCTGGCCCATAGATCAGGTCATTGGAGCGCAGATAGGAAAAGGTCCGGGACATGAAGAAACTGTCGAGAATGCCATGCTCGGCCACTTCCCGTTCGATCCCGCCCACGAAATCCTCATCCAAGAACACGCCAATCTCGCCTTGATCGGAAAAATCCGTGAGCGTGGTGAACAAGGTCACTGTGTTCAGCGACGTATCACCGCGTTTGGCCATCAGCGCCGCCGTGAGGCTCAGCGTCGTGCCCGCGATGCAGTAGCCAATCGCATTGACCTTGGACTGACCGGTGATCTTCTTCACCTCTTCAATGGCGGTCAGATAGCCCTCTTCCACATATTGATCCATGCCCACATCAGCATAGCTGGGATCGGGGTTTTTCCAGCTCACCACAAAGATCGTGTAGCCTTGATCCACGATCCATTTGATCAGGCTGTTTTTCTCTTTCAGATCGAGAATGTAGAATTTGTTGATCCAGGGCGGGAACAACACCAAAGGAATGGATTTCACTTGATCCGTCGTAGGCGCGTATTGGATCAGCTCGAACATGCGGTTGCGATAGACCACCGAGCCTTCTGTGGTGGCCAGATTTTCCCCAACCTTGAAAGCTTTGGGGTCCGACAAGGTCACCACCAATTCGCCATCATGGCTTTCGATATCGCGCACCAGGTTTTCGAGCCCCTGCACCACCGATTGCCCATCGGTCTCCACCGCTTTTTCCAAAGCATCGGGATTGGTGGCAAAGAAATTGGTGGGCGCGCACATATCCACGATTTGCTGGGTGAAGTAGCTTAGGCGCTTTTTGTCCCGTGCCCGCATCCCTTGGATATCTCCCACCGCCTCAGAGATCGCCGCCGAGGTCAGCAGGTAATTTTGCTTGATGAAGTTAAAATAGGGATGGCTTTGCCACATGGGATTGGCAAAGCGGCGATCCTTAGGGGTTTCATCCGAAGGCACCGTAAGTTTGCCAGTTGTGAGCGCCTGTTGGGCTTCCACGTAATGTTTGAGAATTTTCCCCCAATAACTCGCTTGATGCTCCATGATCCGCGCCGGGTTTTGCATGAAATCGGTCATGTAAGCGGACATGGCCTTGGCAAAAAGCTCCTGACTCGGGGCCTGAAGATTCGGATCGATTTGCCGCTTGTGCGACATGGCTGTGACCAACCGCTGCGAAAGCTCCTCTAATTTCGCAAGGTTAGCATTAAGTTTCTCGAGGTTGGCGCCTGCTTCGTTTTCGTCAGTTGTCATGGCAAGTTTTCCACCCTAGTTTCCCGCAGATTCACGTTACCCTTGCCGCGCGGCGCGGCAAAGCGACGAATTGTTCCGGTACCCGTACCCAAGGTAAGGAAACCTTATGCGATATATGATGACCTACGACCTCATGGAGACGGTACGCAATACCAACCAATGGCTTGGTGCGACCGCTCTGGCTTTTGGATCCTATCCGCAGACCGGCCTGGCACCGATTCCGCATTTTCGTCTCATGGCGGCTTGGGGCGAGGTGATGGAACGCAGTTTCGCGCGGATGGTTGCCAAACCCGATTGGGGCATTGGCGCTGTGGTTAGCGAAGATGGACGCGACCATGTCGTCACCGAGCGGACTTTGATCGAACGCCCCTTTGGCGATCTGATCCAGTTTGATGTGCAGGGGCGCGAGCCGAAAAAACGCCGCGTCCTTTTGGTGGCCCCCATGTCGGGCCATTACGCAACATTGCTGCGCTCGACCGTGGTCAGCCTCTTGCCCGATTGCGATGTGTTCATCACCGATTGGCACAATGCCCGGGATATTCCTGTCTCGGCAGGCAAATTCGATGTGGAAGATTACACGCTCTATCTGGCCGATTTCATGGAGCATCTGGGATCAGATCTGCATGTAATTGCCGTATGTCAGCCCGCACCGCTGACCCTGGCCGCCGCCGGTTATTTGGCCGAGAAGAACCCCGAGGCGCAGCCGCGCACTTTGACCCTGATTGGCGGGCCGATCAATCCCGATGCCTCCGCCACGGATGTCACCGATTTCGGGCGCCGCGTGACCATGGGCCAGCTTGAAGAGCTCGCCATTCAGCGCGTCGGCTTCAAATATGCTGGCGCTGGCCGCATGGTCTATCCGGGCTTGCTCCAGCTCACCTCCTTCATGTCCATGAATATGGATCGCCATGGAGAAGCCTTCTTCAATCAGATCGTGCGTGTGGCCAAAGGCGAAGCTGCCGATCATGATCATCACAACCGGTTCTATGATGAATATCTTGCGGTGATGGATATGCCCGCGGAGTTCTACCTCTCCACCGTGGAGCGGATCTTTAAGAATCTTGAAGTGGCCAAGAACGAATTTGTCGTGGATGGGCATAAGATCGATATCGGCAAAATCACCACCATCGCTGTGAAAGTGGTGGAAGGTGAAAAAGACGATATTTCCGCACCGGGCCAATGCCTCGCGGCGCTGGATCTGTTGACCGGCTTGCCGGACAGCAAGAAAGCGGCACATCTGGAGCCAGGCGCGGGCCATTACGGGATTTTCGCGGGCAAAAGCTGGCGCAACAATATCCGGCCCTTGGTGCTGGATTTCATCGACAGCAATAGCGAAGCTCCGAGCAAAGCGGCCAATAGCAACGCCGCGCAGACCGCATAAACCGCGAGCTCAGGCTCTCCTTGTCCAAGCAAGGGGGGCTCCCGCCCCTGGGCGGCACCGCTTTTCAAGCGGCTTGCCCAGGGTTGGGCCGCGCAGGCTCCGCCTGCGGGCGCGCCCAAAGGCCACCCCCCACTCCTCAGATGCCCCCAAGGCACGGCGCTTGACAGTCAGTAGCCCCAAGGGAACATGAGCCCTGAAGGAATTTTTGTGGGAAGGGTAAAATGACAATTTTGTTTCATCACGGGAAGCTGTTGGCCTGCGCCACCGCTTTGGCGCTTGGCCTCGCGCTCACCAGCGCCGCCCCGGCCGCCGCAGATACCGCGGGCGGGCGCACCTATATCACCGGCACTGAATGGCAACGCTCAGCAGAGCGCTCAAAACTGGCCTATGTGCTCGGCATCGCCGATCTCATGAGCGCAGAATACGCGTTTCAATCTGCGCGCGGCGGGCTTTCTAACAGCCGATCCGCCATAGGACGGCTCCATGCAGGGTTCTCAGATGTTTCGGTCACCGATGCGGTGGCTGGGATCGATGCGTTTTACACAGAGAACCCCGATAAGCTGGATCAAACGGTGATCGAGGCGCTTTGGATCATTCTGGTTAAGGAGGATACCCAATGAGCAAGAGCACTTTCTTTGCCGGAATTGCGAGCCTGGTTTTGTTGTCGGCCTGCGCCACCGTGGGCGGCACGGCTGTGGGCGCGGGCATCGGGGCGGCGGCCGGAGATGCACGTACAGGCGCGATTGCAGGCGCTGCCGCAGGTGCGGCCATCGACATTTTCGGGAACTAAACCCAATCACAGGCGGCGGGCGCGTCAGCGCCGCGTTGCTGCGGGGTTCAATGCCCCGCGGCAACGCCCCCGCCCCGCCTCAGCTCAATAGCTATAATCGCCATAGATCCGCGTCAGATCCCCGGCCCAATCCCCATGATAGCGCCCGAGCAATTCATCCGCTGGGGTTTGTCCGCTCTCCACACTGTCATGGAGCGCATTGAGAAAATGGGTTTCATCGGGGATCATGCCACCAGCGCCGGGCATCGCCCGCGCCGCCAGACCGCTTTGGGCGATTTGTAGAACCTCTCGCGCCAGATCTTGCATCTTTTGCCCGCCAATCTCGGCCCGCAATCCTTGCTCTGAGGCCGCCACGCGCCAAGCTTCGCGGGTTTGCCCATCCCAGCCCTTGGCCAAATCCCAGGCCGCATCCAATGCCGCTTGATCATAGGTCAGCCCGACCCAGAAAGCTGGCAAAGCACAAAGCCTGCGCCAAGGCCCGCCATCGGCTCCGCGCATTTCGATGAATTTCTTAATCCGCGCTTCGGGGAAGATCGTCGTGAGATGATCGGCCCAATCGCTCAAGGTCGGCTTCTCGCCGGGCAATGCTGGCAAACGCCCCTCTAGGAAATCCCGGAAAGACTGGCCAAGCGCATCAATGTATTTCCCGTCTCGGAAGACAAAATACATGGGCACATCCAGCGCATAATCCACCCATGCCTCAAAGCCGAACCCATCTTCGAACACGAAAGGCACCATGCCCGTGCGGGCCGGGTCCAGATCGCGCCACACCCGGCTGCGCCAGCTTTGATGCCCGTTGGGTTTGCCCTCAAGAAAGGGCGAATTGGCAAATAGCGCGGTGGCCACAGGCTGTAACGCGATCGCCACCCGCAGTTTTTGCACCATATCCGCCTCGGAGGCGAAATCGAGATTCACCTGCACTGTGCAGGTGCGATACATCATGGTTTTGCCCATGCTGCCCACCCGATCCATGTAATCGGTCATGAGCGCATAGCGCCCTTTGGGCATCACCGGCATATCCTCATGCTGCCAGATCGGCGCGGCCCCCAGGCCAATAAACCCCGCGCCAATGCCATCGGCCACCGATTGCACTTCGCGCAGATGGGTATTCACCTCATCGCAGGTCTCATGAATGCTTTGCAGCGGCGCTCCGGACAGCTCCAACTGCCCGCCGGGCTCTAGGCTCACATTCGCGCCGTCTTTCTCCAGCCCGATGATATTGCCCTGCTCCAGCACCGGGGCCCAGCCATAGCGATCTCGCAACCCCTCCAAAATGGCCTTGATCGAACGCTCACCCTCATAGGGCAGCGGGCGCAGCGTGTCTTTGCAATAGCCGAATTTCTCGTGCTCAGTGCCGATGCGCCAATCTTCTTTAGGCTTGCAGCCTTGGGCAAGATACTCGGCCAGCTGGTCGCGATGCTCGATCAAGCCGCCGCCGGATTGAGGGATAGACATGGGCTGCGGCTCCGTAGGTTCGCATTTCTATCGCAAACGAGTGTGACCAATTGCGGCCCGTGTCAACCAAGCCGTGGCACAGAGTTTTGTGCCCAAAGTCGCACGGACGCATTGCCAGGATCCGCGCGCAGTGCCAAAACCCGCTGCATATCCAGCCCAGGCAGCTGTTCAAACAGGTCAAATAGCTGATCTGCGCCTTGGGCCGTCACCGGAATGTGCAATGGCGCACCATCATTGTGAAAGAATATCCAAACCGGCGGATAGGATCTGGGATCAAAATGCAGCGCTGTGATCAAATCACGGGCAACCGCGCCGCCATTGAGCGGCCCCATATAGCTGATCTGCCCTTCGGTGACCCGCACAATGCCCGGCCCTTCCCCGGTCCCTTGACGAAACCGGCCCCGCTGCACCCCGGCCAGGGCCAGCCCGGCGCCAAGCGCCGCCATGCCATAGCCCAGCAGCGCCAAAATCCCGCCAGAGCCGAAAGCCGCCCAAAGCCCCAGTGCCGCCAATGCCATACCGACAAGCAATTCGCGCCATCTTTGCGCGGCTTGGATCAGCTCCGGGCGGATCATCCCCGCCAATCCCCAAACCGGGCTTGCCACAGGCTCAGAGCTGCCACCGCTGCCGTATCGGCGCGCAAAATACGCGGGCCAAGGCTGACCGGCACCGCTTGAGGCATGGCCCGCAAGCGCGCACGCTCTGGTGCAGAAAACCCGCCCTCTGGCCCGATCACAATCGCCCAAGGGCCTGGCCGATCCGGCACAGCGGCCAAATCTGTCGCAACCCCAACACTGGCTTCGTCACAAAACATCAAATTGCGCTCTGTCGGCCATTGATCCAGCAAGGTGCTAAGCCGGGTCATCTCGCCGATCTCGGGCACATAGGTGCCGCCGCATTGCTCGGCCGCTTCCACCGCATGGGCGCGCAAACGATCCCCCCGCACCCGTTCGGAATTGGTGTACTCGGTTTGCACCGGCTGAATACGCGCAGCCCCCAGCTCGGCGGCTTTTTCCACGATGAAATCCGTGCGCGCCTTTTTGATCGGCGCAAATAGCAGCCATAGATCCGGCGGCAATTGCAGTGGCCGGGTTTGCGCCACACAAAGCGCCGCGCCGCCGCGTTTGCCCGCCTCGGTGATCTCAGCCGCCCATTCCCCCGCGCGCCCATCAAACAACGCCACGCGATCGCCCAGCCCCAAGCGCATCACCCCAAAAAGGTAATGGGCCTGAGCCCGATCAAAGGCAACGGATTGTCCCGGCCCTAAGGGCTGGTCTAGATAGAGTCTGATCTTAGGAGCATCCATGGAGCCCGTGATATGGTCGAGACCGCCCAAAGACCAGAGGGGCAAGTGGCCGATGCGGTCAGCGGCAATTGGGTCGATCACCGCGCCCCAGCCTGGAGCCGCCCCTATTTGCGCCTCAGCCGCGCCGATCGCCCGGTAGGCACTTGGCTGCTCTTTATCCCCTGCCTTTGGGGGCTGCTGCTTTCGGCGGGCAGCGGGCCGGGCGGGCTTGGTTGGCACGGGCTTTGGATCGCCATTGGCTGCGGGCTTGGCGCTTGGCTCATGCGCGGGGCAGGCTGTACCTGGAATGACATCACCGACCGCAAATTCGATGCACAGGTGGCGCGCACCCGCTCGCGCCCGATCCCCTCGGGCCAGGTCAGCGCCACCCAAGCCTTCAAATGGTGCTGTATCCAGGCGGTGATCGCCCTGTGCATCCTGCTGAGCTTCAACAGCAATGCGATCTGGCTTGGGGTGGCGGCCTTAGCCCCGGTGGCGATCTATCCTTTTGCCAAACGCTTCACCTGGTGGCCGCAGCTTTTTCTGGGCATCGCCTTCAATTGGGGGGCGCTTATGGCCTGGACCGCCCATCATGGCAGCCTCGCTTGGCCTGCCATCTGGCTTTACCTGGCCGGGATCGCCTGGACGCTGTTTTACGACACAATCTATGCCCATCAAGACAGCGATGACGACGCGCTGATCGGCGTTAAATCCACCGCCCGATTATTTGCGGAAAACAGCCCGAAATGGCTGGCGCGGTTTCAATGGGCGACGCTGGGATTGCTGCTGCTGGCGGTGATCACTGCATTTTTATCCCATGGGCAGATCCTCCCGATGATGATCGCTATGCTGGGCGTTACCGCGATGGGCGCTCACCTTCAGTGGCAAAGATCTCAACTTAACATCGAAGATCCGAGCAATTGTTTACGACTCTTTCGTGCCAATCGGGATGCAGGTCTGATCTTGGCGATCTTTTTCACCTTTGCCCTCTGGCTGTGATTGCGTGCGGGCGCGCTGAGGCGTAGAGAGGCCCCAGCAAAAAACCGCTCATCCGATCAATGCGTGCCAAGATACAGAGTTTTCTTTATGTCGCCGCTCTCGCCGCAGCCGCTGCGGGGGCTTATGAACTTGCCGGGCGTGTGGCCGATGAGTTGGAAACGCGCACCGGCGCAGAGGTGCGCGGCGCCCTAAGCCGTGCCGAGATCGATTGGGCCTGGGTCGAAATTGACGGGCTGCAAGCGGTGTTGCGCGGCGCGGCCCCCGATGAGGCAGAACGATTCCGCGCCCTGGCAGCGGCGGGCGAAGTGCTCAACCCGCTCAATCTGCGTGATGAAATGAGCGTTGCCCTGCCCGATCCCGGCATCACCGCCCAATATCGGGTGGAGATCATGCGCAATGGCAACAGCATCCTGGTGCATGGTCTGGCACCGCAAAACGCGGCCCCTGATCTTGGCTTATTGGCGACGGCCAATCCCGGTATGGAAATCGCAGATCTGATCGCGCGCAGCTCTGATCCAGTGCCAGAGGCATGGGAAACCGCAGCCAATTTGGCGCTGACGGCCCTAGATCAATTGCAGATGGCACGGGTGATTTTCACCCCTGATCTGATCGATCTGGACGGAATCGCGCCCGATCGTGAAACCGCGTTGGCCATTGAGACCCAGTTTGGCGGGGCCTCGGGCTATGGGCTGGAAACTCAGATTGATTTGCAACTGCCCCGCCCGATCCTATCGCCCTATATGACCCGCTTTACCTTGGATGGCACCGGCGCGCGGTTTGACACCTGCGCCGCAGAAAGCGATGCGGGGCGCGCGGTCATCTTAGAGGCGGCCATCGCCGCCGGGGCACCCGCCGACATCGTTTGCCCCACCGCATTGGGCGCGCCAGACCCCAATTGGAGCCAAACAGTGGCCGATACGGTGGGGCTGATCACCACTTTGGGCGGGGGCTCGCTGACCCTGTCGGATCTGTCGATTACCCTTAGCCTGCCCCTGCGCGCCAGCAGTCACCCGGAATTTGAAGCCCAGCTCACCGCGTTCAAATCCACCTTGCCCGAGATCTATGCGCTTTCTGTGATCGAAACCGGCGGCGATGCGATTGCCGCGGCTTTAGAGGGTGGGGAGTTGCGTTTTACGGCCACCCGCAGCCCCGAAGGCTTGGTGGATCTGCGCGGCCCGGTCGGCCCGCTAGAGGCACGCGATGTGGTGCAAACCCTGGCCCATGCCCGCTTTGGGGACGGGCAATTGCACACCGCGCTGCAAGCTGCCCCCCATGTCTCCATGGATTGGCCCGTACACGTCATGGCGGCGGTGGATGCCCTGTCCCATCTGGATAATGGGGCGGTGATCCTGACCTCAAACAATATCCAAGTGCGCGGCAAAACTGGTGATCCCGCCGCCGCCGATGACATCGCCCGCGCTTTGACCGACACGCTCGGCCCCGCGGTCAGCACCGAAGTCGCGGTCACCTATGTGGAAGCGCTCGATCCGGTGCTTTTGGCCCAAGCCCCCACCCCGGCGGAATGCGCGGCCGAGATCAACGCCGTGCTAGAAGAAAACGATGTGCGCTTTGGCTCGGGCTCCATCACCATCGACACCGATGGGTTCGACACGATCGGCGCGATTGCCGAGATCCTTTATGAATGTCCCGAAGTGCCCATGGAAGTGGGCGGACATACCGATAGCCAGGGCGGCGCTGAGATGAACCAATTGCTCAGCCAAGCCCGCGCTGACGCGGTTCTAACCGCCCTGTCCGAGCGGCGCGCGCTGGTGAGCAACCTTAAGGCCACCGGCTATGGCGAAGCCCAGCCCATCGCGGATAATGCCACATCCGAGGGGCGCGAGGCCAATCGGCGCATCCGCTTTAGCCTTTTGGGCCCCAATGGTGAGGTGATCGCAGCGCAACCCGCCCACACAGAAGACGACGACCCAGAAGAGAAAGCCGAATCAGATGGATAGAACGCAAGTCATCACGGCGCTGGCATTGCTGCTATTTGGCTCTTTTGTGTTGGGGTTTTTGACCCATTGGATCGTCACCCGCCTGTCGCGGGTATCCCATCGCGATCTTGATGAATTGGACAATATGGCCGAGGCCCTACATCAAGCGGAGGAAACCCGCGATACCTTGATGGCCGAGCGCCATAAGGTGGAACATGAGAGCAAGCGCAAAATTCACCAGCTAGAGGTCGAATTGCGCGGCGCCACAGAAGCCATGAAAACCGCTCAGGCCGATGCCAAGGAATTGCGTGCATTTATCGCCGAAGAGAATATGAAACAGGGCTAAGCCCGGTTTGCGCCCCGCGCCAATGCTGATACGCCCGCGCCGCAGCCAGTGACTGGATAAAGGAACCGCCATGACCCGTGCGATCAAAATTGCCCCGTCAATCCTTGCCTCTGATTTCGCAGCTTTCGGCGCGGAATGCGAAGCGATTGAAGCGCAGGGCTGTGACTGGGTGCATATTGACGTGATGGATGGGCATTTCGTACCCAATCTGACCTTTGGCCCGCCCATGTGCGCAGCGCTGCGCCCGCATATCAAAACGGTCATGGATGTGCATTTGATGATCGCGCCGGTAGACCCTTATATCGACGCTTTTGCCAAAGCAGGCGCGGATATCATCACCGCCCATGTGGAGGCAGGCCCGCATATCCACCGCACGCTGCAAGCCATTCGCGGCGCGGGCTGCAAGGCTGGCCTGGCTCTGAACCCGGGCACCCCGGCCGAGGCCGCAGCGCCGCTGCTGGACGATCTGGATCTGATCTGCGTGATGACCGTAAATCCCGGCTTTGGCGGGCAAAAATTCATCCATAGCCAGCTTGATAAGATCAAAGCCCTGCGCGCTATGATCGGGGATCGGCCCGTAGAGATCGAAATCGATGGCGGCGTCACCGCCGAGACCGCACCGCTTTGCTCGGCGGCAGGGGCTGATGTGCTGGTGGCGGGCTCTGCTGTGTTCAAAGGCGGCTCGGTCAGCAATCCCGCGCCTTATGGCGAGAATATCCGCAAGATCCGCGCAGCGGCGGAAAACGCGCGCGCGGCGGCCTGATCCATGGCACTGACCCCAGCGAATATCTGCGATTTTGGCTGGCAAGCCCCGGAATTTGATCTGCATGGGGTCGATGGCAAGCGCCACAGCCTAAGCTCTATCGCCGGGCCGCGCGGCGCGCTGGTGATGTTTATCTGCAATCACTGCCCCTATGTGCTGCGCCAGCTTGACGCGATCTTGCATGACGCCCGCGCCTTGCAGGCCCAGGGCATCGGTGTGGCCGCGATTTGCTCCAATGACGAGATCGCCTATCCCGAGGACAGTTTCGAGCTGATGCTGGCTTTGTCCCAAGCCAATGCCTTTCCCTTTCCCTATCTGCATGATGACAGCCAAGAGATCGCCAAATCCTGGGATGCCGCCTGCACCCCGGATTTCTTTGGCCTGAATGCGGATGGGCAATTGCAATATCGCGGCAGGCTGCGTGGCCCCAAGGGCGAGCGTGAGCTTTTTGAAGCGATGATGCAGATCGCTGAAACCGGCATAGGCCCGCAGGCGCAAACCGCCTCAATGGGCTGTTCGATCAAGTGGAAACCCGCGTGAAAACAGTCATTTTCGATCTCGACGGCACTTTGGTGGACAGTGTGCCGGACATCCATGCGGCGGCTCTAAAGGTTCTGGGCGAAGCCGGACTGCCAGCCATCACTGCGGCGCAAACCCGCAGTTTCGTGGGCAATGGCGCGCCAAAACTGGTGGAACGGGTGATTGCGGCCACCGGCGCAGGCCCTGCCCGCCAAGAGGAATTGCTGGCCCGGTTCATGTATCATTACGGCCAAGACCCGGTGAGCCGCACGGTGCTGTATCCTGGCGTTCTAGAGGCGCTGGAGGCGCTGCAAGCTGCTGGCTATGGCTTGGCCATCTGCACCAACAAACCGGAAAAACCCGCCCGCGCCGTGGCCGATCATTTCGGGCTCAGCCCGCGCATGGCAGCGATTGTGGGCGGCGATACATTACCCGTGAAAAAGCCCGACCCCGCCCCCTTGCGCCATGCAATCGAGCGAAGCGGGGCCACATCCGTGCTTTATGTGGGCGATAGCGAGATTGATGCAGCCACCGCAGTGGCTGCGGCTCAACCCTTTGCGCTGTTCACCGAAGGCTATCGCAAAGCCCCGCTGGCTGAGATCCCCCACGACCATGGCTTTGCCGATTACGCAGAATTGCCCGCCATCGCACATACGGTGCTGGCAGCGCGGCAGGAGTCTTAGTCAGCGCCCTGCCAGCGCGCCAATGCATCTTCATCGGCTGCGCGCGCCTCGACCCAAGCGCTATCGCGTGCGGTGATTTCTTTTTTCCAGAATGGCGCGCGGGATTTCAGCCAATCCATCAGATATTCCGCCGCCGCAAAAGCATCGGCCCGGTGCCGGGCGGCGGTGGCCACCATCATGATCGGCTCATGGGGTTTGAGCGGGCCATAGCGATGGATCACCCAGGCCCCGGCCAGATCGAACCGGGCCACGGCCTCGGCCCGGTAGGCTTCCACCGCTTTTTCCGTCATGCCTGGATAATGCTCGATCTCCATGGCTTGCAGATCGCCGCTCGCCAGATCGCGCACAAGGCCGGTAAAGGTCACCACCGCCCCTGCGCCGGGATGGGCGGCGGCAAAAGCATTGGCCTCTGCCCCCAAATCAAAGGCATCGGCTTGGATCCGGGTGCCCATGCTTAGCCCCCGGTCATGGGCGGGAAAAACGCCACTTCGCGCACCCCCTCAAGCGGCGCGTCGAAATCAGACAGCTCTTGATCCAGGGCCACGCGCAAGGCGCTGAGATCGGCAAAGGCCGCCTCATAGCGGGGCTCGCGGGTTTTCAGTTCGGCCACCAGTTCGGCCACGGTCGCCGCCGAACTCTCCACCTGTTCTTTGGGCAGCCCAATGCGTTCGCGCACCCAAGCGAAATAGAGCAGATCAATCATGGCCTCTCCCCCTGTTGCTGCGGGTCTTAGCCCTCCGCATCGCGCAGATAGGGCATGGCTTTGGACAGGTAATCCCATCCGGTCATCGCCGTCAAAGCTCCGGCCAGCCACAAAAGCGCGATCCCAGCCTGGCCCAGCAGCCCGCCCAATTGCCCCGACCAGTAAATCCAACCGCTGCGCGCGGCCATTGCCGCGTCATATTCCGTCTCGGTCAGGGTCAAAAACAGCGCCCCATGTTCCGATTGCAGACCCATGGAAAGCATCAATATGGCCAAGGCCACCATCTGGACGGTGGTTTTCCATTTCGCCAGCTTGGTCACCGCCAGCTTGCCCGCCTCAGCCCCCAAAAACTCTCGCAGGCCCGACACGAACACCTCGCGCAGCAAAATCACCGATGCCGGGATAATCACCCATGGGTTCAGCCCCGAAGTGGCCATCACCACCGCCAAAGCGGTGATCACCATGGCTTTATCGGCAATCGGGTCGAGCATGGCGCCAAAACGGCTGGTCTGGTTCCAGGCCCGGGCCAGATAGCCATCCACCCAATCGGTGAGCGAGGCGCCAATAAACAGCGCCAGCGCCACCCAATCGGCGCAGGGGCGGGCCCAAATCGCAAAAGCCAGCGCCACGCCCGGGGCGGCCAGCAAACGAAACAAGGTCAGGATATTTGGAATATTCAACGGCATGATGCTGCCATAGCCGGTTGAGACAGGGCCGGAAAGCCCTCGCGCAGGGGCCCGGCGCGTTTAGCCGCGCTCGTGGAAGAAATTATAGACCGTTTCCGCCAAGGCCCCGGAAATCCCCTCCACTGCCTTAAGATCGGACAGATTGGCCCGCGAGACCGCCTTGGCCGAACCAAAATGGGCCAGCAGTGCCCGTTTGCGCGCCGCGCCCACGCCAGGGATCTCATCCAGCGGGTTGGCCCCCATGGCTTTGGCCCGTTTGGCGCGATGGGTGCCAATGGCAAAACGGTGGGCTTCATCGCGCAGGCGCTGAATGAAATAGAGCACCGGATCATTGCGCCGCAGCGCCATAGGGCGATGGCCCGTGCGGTGGAACTCTTCCTTACCCGCATCGCGATCAATGCCTTTGGCCACCCCGACCATGGGAATGTCCCCCACCCCCCAATCGCCCATGATCTCGCGCACAGCGCTCACCTGCCCCGCGCCGCCATCGATCAGCAGCAGATCAGGCCATTCGCCGCTTTCGCGATCTGGATCTTCTTTCAAGAGCCGTTTGAAACGCCGGGCCAACACCTCTTTCATCATGCCGAAATCATCACCCGGGGTCAGATCATCGCCTTTGATATTGAACTTGCGATAAGCGTTTTTCATCAGCCCTTCGGGACCAGCGACAATCATCGCCCCCACCGCATGGCTGCCCTGGATATGAGAGTTGTCATAGACCTCGACCCGCTGGGGCGGCCCATCCAAATCAAACGCCTCGCCCAAGCCTCGTAACAGCCGCGCCTGAGTGGCGGTCTCCGCCATTTTTCGCCCCAAGCTCTCGCGGGCGTTGCGCGCCGCCCCTTCGACCAGCTCGGCTTTTTCACCGCGCTGTGGCACGGAAATTTGCACTTTGCGCCCGGCCTTTTCGCTCAACGCCGCCGCAAGCAAATCCTCGTCTTCCACCGGATGGCTCAGCAAAATCTGCCGCGGCGGTTCCTTGCTGCTATAGAACTGGCCCACAAAGGCCTGCAAAATCTCGCCGCTTTCCACCTCATCCGAGCCCAAACGGGGATAGAAATCCTTATTCCCCCAATTTTGATGGGCGCGGATGAAAAACACCTGCACACAGGCCTGGCCCCCATCCAAATGCAGGGCAATTACATCCGCCTCGGCCACACCGCGCGGGTTGATCCCCTGGGCCGATTGCACCGTGGTCAGCGCATTGATCCGATCCCGCAGGGCTGCCGCCCGTTCAAATTCCAGCGCATCGCTGGCCTCTTGCATCTGCGCCGCGAGGTTTTCTTGAACTTTGGTGCTTTTGCCCGCCAAAAACCGTTCTGCATCGCTGACCAGCGCGCCATATTCCGCCTCATTCACATAGCCCACGCAGGGCGCGGCGCAGCGCTTGATCTGGTACAGCAGACAGGGGCGCGTGCGGCTTTCAAACACACTGTCCGAGCAATTGCGCAACAAGAACACTTTTTGCAGCTGGTTCAGCGTTCGGTTCACCGCGCTGGCGCTGGCAAAAGGGCCGTAATAGGCGCCTTTGTCTTTGCGCGCGCCCCGATGCTTGCGAATTTGGGGAAAGCTGTGATCCTTGGCCACCAGAATATTGGGAAAGCTTTTGTCATCCCGCAGCAGCACATTATAGCGCGGCTTGAGCTGCTTGATCAGGTTTTGTTCCAGCAACAGCGCTTCGGTCTCGGTGCGGGTGGTCAGAAACATCATCGAAGCGGTTTCCGAGATCATCCGCTCAATCCGCCGAGAATGGCCCGTTGGCCGGGCGTAATTGGACACCCGCGCCCGCAGATTGCGTGCCTTGCCCACATAAAGCACCCGCGCCTGGGCATCGAGCATCCGATACACACCGGGCGAGCTGTCCAAAAGCGGCAGATAACTGGCGATACAGGCCTGGCCGCGCAGCCCCTCTAGCGTCTCGGCCTCAGGGTCATTGGTCGGGGATGATGTGCTTTGGTTCGCGGCGTCGTCTTGCATCAAAAAGGCCTGGCTGAGTCTCTCTTTCGGCTGCCCCGGATTCCCCCCGGTGACAAGGGAAAATATATGCACTGAATCTGTGGATAACCCTGGTGGTAAGTTTGGGAGCACTCACGGATTCCCTTATAATTAAGGGCTTTCGTCGGTTTGACTATTTTTTAACCATAAATCTAAGTATCTGATTTTGCTTAACTTAAAAAATAGCACTCCTTAACCCACTGAAAGGTTTGAAGATTCAGACACGGATTTGTGACAGTATATGACAGCGTGCAAAACTCTGGCCATTAGCGCGAGATTGACGTTATTCAACGCCCAACACATCCGGGGTCTGCCAGCCCAAATGCTGTCCCCCATCTACACAAATTAACTGCCCGGTAACGCTTGGCTCCGACAGGAAATAGCGCAGCGCCCGCACCATCCCCGCCGGGTCAGAGCCGCGTTTGAGCACCGTCGCCGCACGTTGGGCGGCGAAATGCTCCGCCGATTGCCGCGCCCCTTGCAAGGTAGGTCCTGGGCCGATGGCATTGACCCGAATATGGGGGGCCAAAGCCTGGGCGGCGGTTTGGGTAAAGGCCCAAAGCCCCATTTTCGCGATGGTATAGGTCATGAATGCCGGGGTCAGCTTGCGCACCCGTTGATCAATCATATTGATCACCAGCCCTTGGGCCAAAGGCTCGCCCTGCTCATCGGGGGCCGCGGCGGGCATTTGCGCCGCCAAGGCCTGGGTCAGCACAAATGGCGCGCGCAGATTGCTTTCCATATGACGATCCCAACTGGCACGGGTGGCGCTGCGGAGATTGTCATAATCAAAGATCGACGCGTTATTCACTAGCACATGGATCGGCCCGCCCAATGCTTTGGCCGCGCGATCCATCAGGTTTTCGGTTTCTGCCTCATTCAACAGATCGGCTTGCAAAGCGCTGGCTTGGCGCCCCATGGCGCGGATCTGGGAGGCCGCCTCTTGTGCCGCCTCAGCCGAGCTGGCGTAATGCACCGCCAGATCATAGCCATCTTCCGCCAATGCCAGGGCCATGGCCCGGCCCAGGCGCTTGCCCGCCCCTGTCACAAGCGCCCGTCTGGTCATGGGGAAAACTCCTTACAACAACATGCTCGTCACATAGACCACATAGAGCAGCGCAAGCAAAATGCCTGGCCCGCGGGTAATATCGCGACCGAAAAACACAAAGGGAATGAGCAACAGGCTCGCCCCCAGCATGACCCAAAGATCCATGGTCAGGAAATCCGAGGTCACGGTGATCGGGCGCACCAGGCTGGCCACGCCGATAATGGCCAGCAAGTTGAACATGTTTGAGCCGATCACATTGCCCAACGCCACATCCGCCTTACCGCGCAGCGCCGCCACCGTCGTGGTGGCCAATTCCGGCAAAGACGTGCCAAGCGCGATCAAAGTCAGGCCGATCACGGTTTCGCTGACCCCGAATTGGCGGGCGATGATCACCGAGTTATCAACCAAAAGCTCAGCCCCAAGGGGCAAACCAACCAAGCCCAACGCCAAGAACAGCCCGATTTTCCAACCCGGCATATCGGGATCCGCGCCTTCGACTTCTTCTTCATCCGCCTCTGCCGCTTCGGCCTTCATCATCGCCCGGTGTTTTTGGGCCGTGACAAAAGAATAGGTCAGCATGGCCGCCAAGGCGGCCAGCAGCGCCAGACCATGGGGCACGCCCAGCGGGCCCATATAACACAGCGCGATAAAGAACAGCGTCGCGGCGATCATCATCACATAGGTGGTGCGGCTGTCGCAGCCGCTGGTGTGCAAGGTGCGCAGCAAGGCCGGCACCCCAAGTACCAGCAGGATATTGGCGGTGTTGGAGCCGACCACATTGCCCATGGCAATGCCAGGCGAGCCCATAAGCACCGCTTGCACCGAGATCAGCAATTCCGGCGCTGAGGTGCCAAATGCCACGATTGTCAGGCTGACGATCAGCGGCGGGATGCCCAGACGCAACGCAAGATTCACCGCGCCTTTGACCAGGCTATCGCCCGCCAGAAGCAAAATAACGAGCCCGAGGCCCGCAAGTAACCAAACCACTCTTAAGCCCCGGTCTTTTCACAAGGACAAGGCCCACGCCCTATCCGATGGCGGCCACAACGAGGGCATTTGCCCCGGGCCATTGGGCCGATGCGCGGCATGCGCAACCGGCCAAACATTGCCAGCACCGCCATTCCAATCAGAAAGAAGGTGACAAGCTTGATCATCCGTTAAAGCCCATAACGCCCGTAAAGCGCTTGTTCCTCGACCCGCATCACGGCGCTGTCGATCACCGAGGCGTTCAGCCGCTGCAACAGGCCTTTGCGCGCCCCGTAATATTCGAGCTTCACGTCTTTTCCGTATAGCTCTTGCAATTTCGGCACCAAATGGCCGCAACCATCGGCCAGCCCCAGATCCACGGCTTTCTGGCCCACCCAGACCTCGCCGGTGAACAGATCTGCCTCGGCATCAATGCGCCCGCTGCGCCGGGTCTGCACGTGATCGATAAAGGCCGTATGGATATCCCCTAACAGCCCCTGCAGCCGAGTGACGTCTTCGGCCTTTTCCGGGCGGAACGGGTCGAGCATGCTCTTCGAGCGGCCCGCGGTGTGCACCCGGCGCTCAACTCCATGGCGGGCGATGAAATCATGGGCGCCAAAACCCGATGAGATCACTCCGATCGACCCCACCACTGATGAGGCATCCACCCAAATGTCATCGGCAGAGGCTGCCAACCAATAGCCGCCCGAGGCGGCCACATCTTCGACAAAAGCGTGGACCAGCACCTGGTGTTCTTCCGCCAGCCGGCGAATGCGCGCCCCGATCAGTGAAGATTGCACCGGGCTGCCACCAGGAGAATTGATCACCAAGGCCACGGCTTTGGGTTTGCCGCGCTTAAAAGCGCGCTCCATCAGCGGCGCAAGCCCCGCATCATTGAGCCCGCCTGAGCGGTTGGCCCCGGTGATGATCCCAGAAAGACGGATCACCGAAACCGTTGGCGGGGTCTTCAAAAAAGGTATCCAGCGTCGCATAAAATCTCACATAGAGCGCGGGAGGGACGCCAACAAGGCCGAAGCGCCGCCCATTTCCGACTGTTGCAGCAAGCCCGCTTTTGGGAAAGCCTATTTCTCAGCCGCGCACCGCCCGCGCCGCCGCCGAAGCGCCCCAACCGGCCAGGCAAGCCACCACCAAAGCCATAATCCCATAGACCAGCGGGCGTTCATAAGCGAGATTGAACAACCAGCGCTCTAGCCCGACTTTGCGCACATCAATGCTGGTCTCGTAACTGTCGATCACCGCCTCATCGCGCAGCAGAAAGATCCGTGTACGGTAATCCCCTTCGCTCAGGCGCGGTGGCAAGAACACCGCCGTGCGGAACAGGGTTTTTTCATCCAAGGCCACCGCGTTTTCCAAGATCTTATAGGTGCCTTCCTCTTGCCGGATGCGCAACAAAGCCTCGACAAAAGCATCAACATCCGGCGCGTCTTCACTCGCGCCGACAGTGCGCAGGGCTAAGGGGATGGAAATTTGATGCCGCAAATCCTCGGTTTCGCTCAGGATCTGAGGCAATGCGCGGGTCGAAGCCACTGCATAAAACCCAGGAGCCGAACCAATCCGCACGCTGCTGGCATTGACCCAAATACCAAAGCGCCGCTCTTTTCGGCGCACCTGAACCGGCGCATCGGGCCCGGCGATGGTGACGATCACATCCAGCGCCCCTTCGGGCAGCGGCGCTTCACGTTTGATCGCACCAAACACCAAGATTTCCGAGCCATTAAAGGTGGCGGTGATCGGGATTTCAGAGCGTGACAGGCCCAGCACCACCTCTTCGGCCCAAGCCGGGCGGATCAGCGCCAAAAGCAGAAAAATCACCCCGAAAACACGCGCGCTGCTCATGGGGCCACCCCGCGGATTTGCAGGCTGTAAAGCTCCTCGGGCATGATCAGCAGATCCAGCGCCAAGCGGAAACACACCCCAAGCACCAACAGCGCCAAAAGGATGCGCAATTGCTCGGCCTTCAGGCGCAAGGCGATCACCGTGCCGATCTGCGCCCCAATCACCCCGCCCAGGATCAGCACCAAAGCCAGCAGCACATCCACCGTTTGGCTCGATGTGGCATGCATCACCGTAACAAAGCCGGTGACAAAAATGATCTGAAACAGCGAGGTGCCAATCACGACTTTTGTGGGCATCCCCAGCAGATAGATCATGGCCGGGACCATGATAAACCCGCCCCCCACGCCCATAATCGCCGAGAGCATCCCCACCAAGAACCCCACAGCCAAAGGCGGGATCACCGAAATATAAAGCCCAGAGACGCGGAATTTCATCTTTCCGGGAAGGCTATGCACCCAGTTATGTTTGCGCCGTTTCGGGGCCGCCCCGCGCTTGGACCGGCGCAAAGCTGCCAGGCTTTCGACAAACATCAACCCGCCCACAGCGCCCAAAAACACCACATAGCAAAGGGTCACCAGCAGATCGATTTGGCCGCTGCGACTGAGCAAAGTGAAAATCCGCACCCCTAACGCCGCCCCGGCCAGCCCGCCTATGAGCAAGACCATCCCCATGGGCAGATCGACGCTGCGCCGTCGCAAATGGGCCAGCACGCCCGAAACCGACGACGCAACGATTTGATTGGCCCCAGTGGCCACCGCCACCGCTGGGGGAATGCCGATGAAAAACAGCATGGGGGTCATCAAAAACCCCCCGCCCACACCAAACATGCCTGATAAGATCCCCACCAATCCACCAATGCCGAACAGCACAAAGGCATTCACGGAAACCTCGGCAATCGGTAGGTAAATCTGCATTCCGCGCGCATGTCCTTGCTGGGGATATCTTTTGTTGTAGCGTGCAGATGCCGCGACGTCACCGCTCTTGTGACCGCAGCATAGCTCATATTTGCTGCAGGCAGGCCCAGGCAGAGAGGCGCAACCCCATGGATGCAGAGTTTTGGCAGGCCCGCTGGGCCAGCAATCAAATTGGATTTCACGAAGGCGCGCCCAATAGCTATCTAACAGCGCATGTGGCCCAGCTTGGCCTAGAGCCGGGCGCGGCGGTGTTTTTGCCTCTATGCGGCAAGACCCATGATATTGACTGGCTGCTGAGCCAAGGCTTTGCCGTTCGCGGGATCGAGTTGAACCAAGGGGCGGTGGAAGAGGTCTTCGCCCGCCTCGGCCTGACCCCGCATCTAAGCATGAAAGGGGATTTGCGCTGCTATGAGGCCGGATCGCTGCGGCTTTATGCGGGGGATTTCTTTGCCCTCACCGGTGCCGAGCTTGGCCCCGTGGCGGCCATCTATGATCGCGCCGCCCTGGTGGCGCTGCCCCCGCAGATGCGCCAGGCCTATAGCGCGCATCTGGGACAGCTCACCGGCACAGTGCCACAACTGCTTGTGAGCTTGAATTATGACCAAAGCCGCGCCGATGGGCCGCCCTTTGCGGTCAGCCCCGAAGAAATCGCGCAGCACTATAGCCCGCAATACGAGATCACTTCGCTAGAGAAAGGCGCCATTGGCGGGCCTTTGGGCAAACGGGTGGAGGGGGTTGAAGAGATTTGGCATCTCAGCCCAAAGGGCTAAACCCGCTCAACGCTCTTTCACATAAGGCTCGCCCCCTGCGCGGGGCGGGATGGCTTTGCCCACAAAGCCGGCCAGGATCACCACAGTCAGCACATAAGGCAGCGCCTGCATCAATTGCACCGGCACATCCATGCCCGCGATTTGCAGGTTCTGATAGCGATTGCCCAGAGCTTCGAGCAGACCAAACAGCACGCAAGCCCCCAGCGCCTGCCAAGGCCGCCATTTCGCGAAAATCAGGGCTGCCAAGGCGATAAAGCCCCTGCCCGCGCTCATATCCTTGACGAAATTGGCCGACAATCCCGTGGATAGATAGGCCCCTGCCAGCCCGCAAAGCAGCCCGCAGATCAGCACCGCAGCAAAGCGCAACCCGGTGACCGAGACCCCCGCCGTATCCACCGCCGCGGGGTTTTCCCCCACCGCCCGCAAGCGCAGGCCAAAACGGGTGCGAAACAGCACATACCAGCTGGCAGGCACCGCCAGCAGCGCCACATAAACCAGCGCCGTGTGGCCCGAAAGCACTTGGCTATAAAGCGGTCCAAGCACCGGGATCTGGCCCAGCGCCTCGGCAAAAGGCAGCTGCACCGGCTGGAACCGCGCCGCGCCAACCAGCGCCGGGGTGCGCCCGCCTTGACCAAACCAGTTTTGCGCAATCAGCACCGTTAGCCCGGCGGCCAGAAAATTGATCGCCACCCCAGAGATCAGCTGATTGCCCCGAAAGGTGATCGAGGCCAGCCCATGGATCAGCGCCAGCACCATAGAGGCCGCGCAACCGGCCGCCAGGCCCATCCAAACCGAACCGCTCACATAAGCGAAAGCTGCCGAGAAAAACGCCGCTGCCAGCATTTTGCCCTCAAGGCCAATATCAAAGACGCCAGAGCGCTCGGAAAACAGCCCCGCCAAACAGGCCAGCAAAAGCGGCGTGGCCAGGCGCAGGGAACTGTCGAAGATCTGCAAAAAGGTTGTGTAATCCATCATGCCGCTGCCCGTTTGCGCGCGGCAAAGAACCGGGCCACCGGCATCCGCACCATATTGTCCAAAGCCCCGGTAAAGAGGATCACCAGCGCTTGGATCACCACGATCATTTCCCGACTGATGGCAGGGATTTCAAATTCCAGCTCGGCCCCGCCTTGGTAAAGCATCCCAAAAAGCAGCGCTGCCAGGAACACCCCGAACGGGTGCGAGCGCCCCATCAGCGCCACGGCGATGCCCACAAAGCCTGCCCCCTGCACGCTGTCGATCACCAGGCGCTCGGCCTCGCCCATCACTGCATTCACCGCCATAAGCCCGGCCAGAGCGCCGGAAATCAGCATCGCGGCCATGATGATGCGGGTGGGATGGATGCCCGCATACACCGCCGCATCCTCGGAATGGCCATAAGCGCGGATCTCATAGCCCAGGCGGGTGCGCCAGATCAGCGCCCAAACCCCGACACAAGCCGCGAGCGCCAGCAGGAACGAGATATTGAGCGGCGCAGAGGGGCGGAACCCCAACCAAGGGACGATGTCATGGGCGGTGGGCAGCGCGGCCCCCGGCGGGAAGGCGGCGGTTTCCGGGGCCATGCCCGGCGCTTTCAGTGGACCCACCAGCAAATAGACCAAGATCGCTGAGGCGATAAAATTGAACATGATCGTGGTGATCACGATATGGCTGCCGCGCCGGGCCTGAAGCCAGGCGGGAATGGCCGCCCAAGCCGCGCCAAACAGCGCCCCCGCCACAACCGCCACGGGCAATGCCAGCGCCCAATGGGGCCATGGCACTGCAATACAGACCAGCGCCACCCCAAGCCCGCCCAAAGCGGCCTGGCCTTCTCCGCCGATATTGAACAGCCGCGCATGAAAGGCCACGGCCACCGCAAGACCGGTGAAGATGAAATTGGTGGCGTAATAAAGCGTGTAGCCCCAGCCATAGGCCGAGCCCACCGAGCCTTGCACCAAAATCTTCAGCGCCTCGACCGGGTTTTCCCCGATCCACAGCACCACCAGCCCCGAGACCAGCAGCGCCAGCGCCAGATTGATCAGCGGGATCAGAGCCAGATCGACCCATTTGGGCATCGCATCCATCAGGCGGCCTTTCCATCCATCCCGGCCATGAGCAGGCCCAGTTCGGTCTCATCGGTGTTCTCGGGCAATCGCTCGCCCATGATCCGCCCGTCAAACATCACCGCGATCCGATCCGAGAGCGATAGGATCTCGTCCAGCTCGACACTGACCAGCAAGATCGCTTTGCCCGCATCGCGCAGCTCCACAATGCGTTTATGAATAAACTCAATCGCGCCGATATCGACGCCGCGGGTGGGCTGGCCAATGAGCAGCAGGTCGGGATTGCGCTCGATCTCGCGGGCCAGAACGATTTTCTGCTGATTGCCCCCAGAAAAATTCTTTGCCGCCAAAGCCGGGTTATGGGGGCGCACATCGAACCGGGTCATCTTCGCCTCAGTATCCTCGCGCAGCGCCCCGTTATCCATCATCAGCCCGCGGCAGTAATCGGGCAGGTCTTGATAGCCAAAGCCGGTATTTTCCCAAGCCATGAAATCCAAGATCAGACCCAGTTTGTGGCGATCCTCTGGCACATGGGTGATGCCAGCGGCGCGGCGCGCGCGCCCATCTGCATTGGGCCCGCTGAGCGCCAAAGGCGCGCCATTGAGCGTGACCGCACCGGTGGCGGTGCGAATACCGCCCAGCACTTCCAGCAATTCCGATTGCCCATTGCCCGCCACCCCGGCAATGCCCAGGATCTCGCCGGCGCGCAGATCCAGATCAATCCCGCGCAGCTTTTCCACACCATTGCCATCGCTGGTTTTCAGATCGCGGATTTCCAACACTTTGGCGCCGGGCTGGGCTGGGGCTTTGTCCACTTGCAACAACACCTTGCGCCCGACCATCAACTCAGCCAGCGCTTCGGGGCTGGTCTCAGAAGTTTTCACCGTAGCGGTCATCTCGCCCCGGCGCATGACGCTGACACTGTCCGTGACCTCCATGATTTCACGCAGTTTATGGGTAATCAGGATGATGGTCTTGCCCTGAGCCTTGAGCCCCTGGAGAATGCGAAACAGGTGATCGGCCTCCGAGGGGGTCAGCACCCCGGTGGGCTCGTCCAGGATCAGAATATCCGCCTGACGATAAAGCGCTTTGAGGATCTCCACCCGCTGCTGATAGCCAACAGACAGGTTTTCGATCCGCGCATCTGGATCCACATCGAGCTCGTATTCCGCCGCCAGTTTGGCCAATAGCCCCCGCGCTTTGGCCAGCGAGGGGCGCAAAAACGCCCCATCCTCGGCCCCGAGCACGATATTTTCCAGCACGGTGAAATTCTCCACCAGTTTGAAATGCTGGAACACCATCCCGATGCCCGCGCGGATCGCGGCCTGACTGTCGGTAATTTCGGTGCGCGCGCCTTTGATCCAGACCTCGCCCGCATCGGCCCGGTAAAAGCCGTATAGGATCGACATCAGGGTGGACTTTCCCGCGCCGTTTTCGCCGATGATCCCGTGGATCGACCCCGGCTGCACCGTCAGCGAGATGTCTTTATTGGCCTGGACCGGGCCGAAAGCTTTGGAAATGCCTTTCAGCTCGATCGCCGGAGCGCTCGCAATGCTTTGCGAGTGCCCCTGTTGCTGCGCGCCCATTCTTGCCGCCCTTACTCGACCGGGCAGCTATCGTCGCTGATGTAATCATGCACCGTGATGCTGCCATCAATGATGCCCGCGCGGGCAGCGCCCACAGCGTCTTTCATCTCGGCTGTGATCAGCTCGGCATTGTTGTCATCCACCGCATAGCCGACCCCGTCATTGGCCAGATCCAGCACCTGAATGCCGGGCTCGAATGTGCCTTCGGTGGCCTCAACAAAGACGTCATAGACCGCGTTATCCACCCGTTTCATCATCGAGGTCAGCACCGAGCCCGGATGCAGATGGTTTTGATTGCTATCCACGCCGATGGAGAAAACCCCCGCATCAGCCGCGGCTTGCAGCACGCCCACACCGGTGCCCCCTGCCGCGGCATAGACCACATCAGCCCCTTGCGAGATCTGGGATTTGGTCAACTCGCCGCCCTTCACCGGGTCGTTCCAAGCAGTGGGGGTGGTCCCGGTCATGTTCTGGATCACAGTCGCCTCGGGATTGACCGCTTTGACGCCCTGCACATAGCCGCAAGCAAATTTGCGAATCAGCGGCACATCCATCCCGCCGATAAAGCCAACCGTGCCGGATTTGGAGGCCATCGCCGCCAGCATCCCCACCAGATAGCTGCCTTCATGTTCGGCAAAGATGATAGATTTCACATTGGGCTGTTCCACCACCATGTCGATGATGGTGAAATTGGTCTCGGGATAGTCCGGCGCGACCTTTTCCAAGGTGGAAGCATTGGCAAAGCCCAGCACGATCACCGGATTGGCCCCGCGCTCGGCCATGCGGCGCATGGTTTGCTCTCGCTGGGCTTCTGATTGCAATTCGGTCTCGCGATAGGAATTGCCGGTCTCTTCTTCCCAGCGTTGCGCGCCAGTATAGGCCGCTTCGTTAAAGCTCTTGTCGAATTTCCCGCCCAGATCGATGATCAGGCCCGGCTCGGCCAGAGCGGCCCCAGCCAACAGCGCCAAAGCCGACGCGGCTCCCAAAGTTTTTGCCACAAAGCCCATGGTCATATTCCCTCTGCTGGACCGCGCAGGCGCCTATGCGCCTTGGTCGATTTCCTAGCAGGATAAGGCCGCAGGGGGGTCCTAGGGTCAACTGCTTTCTGCCCAATCCCAGAGGGTTGCGGCCTTGCGCCCAGATCGTGATCACAGATCAGGCGGCTACTAGCTTATAAGCTACGGCGCATCACCAATGCATCCACACGCGCCCCATCGGGGCCACGAAAATAGCCCCGGCGCTGGCCTGCCTCAACATAGCCCGCCCGGCGGTAAAGCGCGATGGCCCCGTCATTATCCACCGCCACCTCAAGAAAACTCTCCGCCGCCCCATGGGCGCGGGCTTGGCTTTCATATTCGGCAAGCAATGCCCGCCCTGCCCCCTGGCGGCGCGCCTCTGGCGCAACCGCCAAAGTCAGCAGCTCTGCCTCGCCCGCCACAGCGCGGCCTAGGGCAAAACCCGCAGGCGACAGGGCGGAAAGCACCGCCGCATCGCTGCAAAGCGCTGCAAATTCCGCTGCACTCCACGGGCGGGGCATGGTGAAACAGCGCCCATGCAGCGCGGCCATCTCGTCAGGGCTCATGCCAGGATTTGGGGGGCAGGCGCGGCCGGAGCTGCATCAGCCGGGCGCAGATAGAGCGGTGCAGGGCGCGGCGCGGGTTGATCTTTGCGCGCGCAAGCAATCTGGCCGATCGCAACCGCAAGCGGCATAGGCGCGGCCACCGGCAGACCTGCAAAATCCGGTGCCAGTTCTTCGGCCAAATCTCCGACCCATTGCGCCCCGGCGGGAATGTTCTGGGCTGGCAGATCCGCACGTGGCAGGAATTGCGGCGCGCTCGCCCCCTGAGCGTTGAATAGCTGCAGATAAACCGCCTCGCGGCGTGCATCAAAACAGGCGCAAACCGGGCGGGGAAGCCCATGGGCCGCCGCTTCAAGACGGCTGACGCCAAGCGCCCGCGCGCCGGTGGACAGCGCCAAACCGCGCGCTGCGGCCACGGACAGGCGAATCCCTGTGAAATTGCCAGGCCCGGTGCCCACCGCGATCAGGTTGAGATCACCAAACCCTGCCCCTGCCTGGGATAACAGCCCCTGCAACAGCCCCATGAGCCGCTCGCCCTGGCCTTTGGCCATTTCTTCATAGGCCTGGGCCAGCACCTGGTCACCAGACAGCAAAGCGGCCGCGCAATGCGCGGCCGATGTGTCAAAGGCCAGAATCAAAGGATCAGAGCTCGACAGGGCGCACCTCGACCACTTCGGGAATATAATGGCGCAGCAGGTTCTCGATCCCCATTTTCAGGGTCAGTGTCGAAGACGGGCAGCCCGCACAGGCCCCTTGCATATGCAAGAACACCACACCACGCTCGAACCCGTGGAATGTGATATCGCCGCCATCTTGCGCCACCGCCGGACGCACTCGCGTATCTAGCAGCTCTTTGATCTGATTGATGATCTCCGCATCTTCACCGCTGGCCGCTTCCGCATGGCCACCCGCACCGGCCTCGCCTTCCATGGCCGGATCGCCCGATTGGAAATGCTCCATAATCGCGCCTAGGATCGCGGGTTTCACCAGATCCCAATCCGTGTCCTCTTCTTTGGTCACGGTCACAAAATCGCTGCCCAAGAAGACCCCGGACACGCCGCCCACGGCAAAAACGCGGCTGGCCAAAGGCGAGGTCTCCGCCGCCGCTTGCGACGGGAAATCAGCGGTCCCCGCGTCCAAGATCACTTGGCCGGGCAAAAATTTCAGCGTCGCCGGGTTTGGGGTGGCTTCGGTCTGGATAAACATATGCGGGTCTCCTTGCCCGAGATATGGCGGGCTGCGGTGTCTCTGTCAATATTTAGAATAATTCTAAAAATATTCAACACCCGTCGCAATAGATGGGGCTTAACACACGGCTTCGAGTTCTTCTTTACTCATGGCACCGGGCACGATGGTAAAGGGAATCGGCAGCGACCCGGCGGCTTTGCTCATTTGATTGACCAAAGGACCGGGGCCTTTTTTCTCTGTGCCCGCCCCAAGCACCAAAAGCCCCACTTCGGGATCTTCTCGGATCTGATCCAGGATCTCTTGGCTGGGCACCCCTTCGCGCACCACCAATTCCGGCTCAATCCCTTGCTTGTCGCGCATCCATTTGGCGAAGACTTCGAAATGGGCCTGGATCCGTTCGCGCGCCTCTTCGCGCATGATCTCGCCCACGCCGATCCAATGGCTGAATTCTTCGGGGGGGATGACCGATAAGATCTGCACCCCGCCCCCGGTTTTGGCCGCACGCATGGCGGCAAACCGCATCGCATTCAAGCATTCGCGGCTTTCATCAAGCACAACAAGAAATTTGCGCATCTCGGGGCCTCCCGATTGGACTGTGCCCCGCCGCTGCCCGCCTGGCAAGCTTAGGCCGCTTGGCTGGCGTCTTTGGAATGAGCCCAATCCCAATAAATCTCGCGGGCACGCAAGGCGATGGGGCCGATCTGATAATCGGTGCCATCAAATTCGCGCACCGGCGTGATCTTTTGCAGATTGCCGGTCATGAACACCTCATCCGCCCCATGGAAATCCTCAAAGCTCAAGGTGGTTTCGTGCACGGTGAACCCATCGGCGCGCAGATTGGCAATATGGCGCTGGCGGGTGATGCCATTGAGGAAAGTGCCATTGGGGATCGGCGTGAACACGTCGCCATCGCGGGTCATAAAGATATTGGACACCGTGGTTTCCGCCACATTGCCCAGGGGATCGCCCACAAGCGCGTTGTCATAGCCTTTGGAACGGGCCTCGGCCAACATCCGGGCGCTGTTAGGGTAAAGACTGCCCGCTTTGGCATTGGCCACGGCCGTGTCCAGCGTGGGCCGGTGGAACCGGGTGCGGGTCAGGCGCACGGTGGCATCCGGCGCCGCCATGGGCACAGCTTCCAAACACATGCAAAAGGCACAGGCCGGGCCGTTCATGATCGCCATATGGACATTGTCGAGGCCCCAATACATCGGGCGGATATAAACGGCAGTGTCTTTGGGATAGGCTGAAAGCCCTTCCCAAGCGATGTCATAGATTTCCTGAGCGCTCAGGGTGGGCTCCAGCATCAAAGCACGGGCCGAAGCATTCACCCGTTCGCAATGGCGCATAAGATCCGGGGCCACCCCATTCACATAGCGCGCGCCATCGAACACGGTGGAAGCCAGCCAAGAGCCGTGATCCGCCGCGCGCATGACCGCGAGGTTACCCTCATGCCATGTGCCTTCGAAATAGGTGCGGATATCGGTGCCGGTGGCCATCGTCTTGTCCTCGGTTGAAACTATGGCGTTTTCCATACGTCCCGAAACCGCCCAGGTCCAGCACCAGAGCGATCACAAAGCCGCCCCATCATAGGGCCGGAAAACCGAGAACGCGCCGCGGGAGGACCGCCGCCACAAGCGCGCAGTGGACGCGGCGCCCCTTGCGTTCGGGTTAGCCGACCATACCCACGATCTCATAGGTCCGCTTCAAGATCGGAGCCGAGATTTCCCGTGCCCGCGCCGCGCCATCGGCCAATACCGCGTCAATGGCAGCGGTGTCTTGCATCAGCCGGCCCATTTCCTCGGAAATCGGCGAGAGCTTTGCCACCGCGAGATCCGCCAGCATGGGTTTGAACTCGGAAAACTGCTTGCCGCCCATATCAGACAGCACCTGATCCACATTCTGCCCCGCCAAAGCGGCATAGATATTGACCAGATTGCGCGCCTCGGCCCGGCCTTCCAGCCCTGCCGCCTCGCTGGGCAGCGCATCGGGATCTGTCTTGGCCTTGCGGATCTTCTTAGCAATGGCCTCTGCATCATCGGTCATATTGATGCGGCTAAGATCGGATGGATCGCTTTTGGACATTTTCTTGGTGCCATCGCGCAGGCTCATCACTCGGGTGGCCACCCCTTCGATCACCGGCTCTGGCACCGGAAAGAACTCCACGCCAAAATCATTATTGAACTTGATCGCAATATCCCGCGTCAGCTCCACATGCTGTTTTTGATCCTCGCCCACCGGCACCTGCGTGGCGTGATACAGCAAAATATCCGCCGCCATGAGATTGGGATAGGTGAACAGGCCAACGCTGGCATTTTCCCGGTTCTTACCTGCCTTATCCTTGAACTGGGTCATCCGGTTCAGCCAGCCCATGCGGGCCACGCAGTTGAAAATCCACGCAAGCTGCGCATGTTCGGGCACTTGCGATTGGTTGAACAGCATCGAGCGCGCCGGATCGAGCCCCGCCGCAATATAGCCCGCCGCCAATTCCCGCGTCGCGTGGCGCAGCTTGTCAGGATCCTGCCAGACCGTGATCGCGTGCAGATCCACCATACAATACAGCGTTTCAACGCCGCTTTCCTGCATATCCACGAAACGGCGGATCGCGCCGAGATAATTGCCAAGGGTCAAACCGCCGGAAGGCTGAATGCCGGAAAAGACGCGTGGGGTGAAAGTCGCATTCGCGTCGGATTGCGTTTGGACCGCATCCATAAGGTGTCTCCGATCTGTCGGGCTGGTGTTTTCTTGCGCGCTTGCGTATCGCTGCGCCCGCCACGCGTCAACAAGGGCACGCCATGACTGATCCGCAAGATCCCGCCGCTTTTAACCCCCTGCCCGCTGCCGTGGTGGCGCTGGCCGTGGTGATCTTTGGGATTGAAGCGCTATTTAGCCTGGCAGATCGAGGCATTATCGGCGGCCCCGCTGGCGAGATGGTCCGCCTAGACGCGATCGAGCGTTTCGGCTTTTTCGGCCCGGCCTTGGACTGGATGATCCAAAACCGCCGCTTCCCGCCCGAGCTGTTGGCCCGTTTCCTCACCTACCCGTTTTTGCATTTCTCGCTGCTCAACGCGGTGATGGTCTGCGTTTTCATCCTGGCGCTTGGCAAAATGGTGGCCGAAGCCTTTGGCAATCTGGCCATGCTGGCGATCTTTTTCGCCGCTTCCATCGGCGGGGCGCTGGTCTATGGGCTGCTGATGAATGATGACTTCCCCCTGATCGGCGGGTTTCCCGGCGTTTACGGGCTGATCGGCGGCTTTACCTTCCTGATCTGGGTGCGCAAACGCGCCTTGGGCGAGCGTCAAATCACCGCCTTTAACCTGATCGGGATGCTTTTGGGCATCCAGCTGCTATTTGCGCTGCTGTTGGGCGGACCAAGCGATTGGGTGGCAGATGTTTCCGGTTTCTTTATCGGCTTTGGGCTGTGCTTTTTGCTGGTACCAGGAGGCTGGGCAAGGCTGCGCGAAGCGCTGCGCAACCGCTAACCCGCTATTGCCCGGCGTTTTCCGCCTCAAGCGTCAGAGGCGCGGGTTTGCTCACCAGATCCGCCACGCTCAGCGGCTCTGCGGGCCGGGCCAAGCGATAGCGTTTCACCCAAATCAGCCGCTGCTCGGCGCGGGTCACCGCCACATAGGCCAAGCGCTTCCACAAAGGCAGCCCCGCCTCACTGCGTCCGGCCCGCGCCGCCGCATAAAGATCAGGGGCAAAAACCTGCACTTCGGGCCATTGCGAACCTTGGGCCTTATGGATGGTCACCGCCGCCCCATGCAGAAACGCCGCGCCCATACGGGCCGCTTGCGGGATAAAGGGCTCTTCCTCATCAGGTTGTTCAATCTTGATGATCGAAGCCGCCGACACTTGCGGCTCGGGGGCGCCAAACACATGCAGCCGGGCAAAGCCAGGCCGCGAGCCTGGGCCAAGATAGACCACCTGAGCGCCTTTGATCAGGCCCCGCGCCTCAAGATCCAGGCGTTTTTTGCGGTGTTTCACGGGCAGTTCGATGCCATCGCAAATCAGCGGCTCGCCAGGCACTAAGGCATCAGGCGGCGCGCCAAAGGCTGCGCGAAACGCATGGATCAGCCGAATGCGGGTCGCGTTGCGCCACACCAGCACCGGGGCGCGGGCCATGGGTGCGGCCTGCACCCGCTCTGCCACCACCACCCGATCATCGCGCCGCGCGGCATCCTCGATCAGCCGTTCGAAACCGTCAAATGTCAGATCCGGGTCGCTAAGCGCATGGGCCAAATCCAAAATCGGGTTGTCTTCGGCCTGGCGATGCACCCGCGCCAAATGGCGCTGCCGGTCCTTGGGAAAGCCATCAAACACCATCTCGCCAGATTGCCCCACCGGGGCCAGTTGCGCGGGATCCCCAAACAGCACCAATGCCGGGAAAATCTCATTGAGATCGTCAAATTGGCGCTGATCGAGCATGGAGCTTTCATCCACAAAACCGATATCCAACGGCTCCTCGCGCCGTTTCCAGCCGGTGATGAAATCCGAGCCCCGCAGCCCCGCCGCTGCCAAAGCCGCGGGGATGGATTTATGGCTTTCATAGAAGGCCTGCGCCCGGTCCAGCGCCACCTCTTCGAGCGTGCCTTTATCCGGGCGGGGCAGATTGCCCATCAGCCATTCCGCAATCCGCTCAAATTCTGGATCGTAAACCGGGGTATAAAGAATCCGGTGAATCGTGGTGGCTGGCACCCCGCGGGCGCGCAGAACCGAAGCCGCTTTATTGGTCGGAGCAAGAATCGCCAAACTGCGCGAATCGCGCTTGCGGCGGCTTTCATAATCCCCCGAGATGATCTCGACCCCGGCGGCCTCCAAGGCTTGGTAAAGCTGGCTCAAAAGCAGGGTTTTGCCCGAACCTGCCTTGCCAGTGATCGCCAAAGGCGGGGTTTCCGCCGAAGGGGGCGGCCCCACATTCCCCGATGCCAGATCGATCCCGGCCTGAGACAGCATCCTTGCCACGGCCTCATGGGCCGCAATTTGGTCATCAGAAAGAACGGGATCATGGGGCACAGTCATGATCCAAGCATAGATTGCCCCCGCCCCAGAGACCAGGACCGGCGCGCGCCTTGGCACCCTTTGGCGCGGCTCACGCGCGGATCAGCCCCTGTGCCAAAGCCTCAGCCACTGTGTGCACCGTGTTCTGAGTGCCCAGCTTGTGCCGCGCCCCTTCCACATAGGCGCGCAATGTATGCTCTGAGATATTGAGGCATTCCGAAGCTTGTGACCGGGTATGGCCACTTGCCAATAGGCTCAACGCATCCACCTCACGGGGCGAAAGCCGCGCCATGGGCCGGATATCCGTGGCCATGGTGAACTCTCCGGCTTTGTGATCGATAAAATGGGCCACAAACACCAGTTCTTCGGTGAACTGACGTTTAAACCGGGCCCAAGCCTCATCGGGCAGATCGGAATTGATGGAAAACAGCGCGAAACGCGCATCGCTATGGCGCATGGGAATGGAATAGCCCTGATGGCCCATCCCTGCGGCCAATGCCTCTGATCGCAGCTTAGAGGCCGCCGCATCTCTCCAATCCAAACCCGCCCAATCAAAAGGCGAAAAGCGGCGCAAAGCCTCTTGATAGACAGGATCACAGGATTGATATTTTTGCTCTACATAGCGCTCGACCCATTCCAGATTATAGGTCAGAGCCGCATAGCGCACCCCATGGCGATCAGTGGAAGAATACACCACCTGATTGACGCCATAGTAATCGCGCAGCCGAAACACCGCTTGTTGCAGCTCTTCTCGGCTGCGCAGCTTTTCCAAAAAGGACAAATCCCGGCTGCGCCGCGCTGGCATGATGTCTCCCCCTGAGGCCGGCTTGCACCACGTGATCAAATCGCGGTCTCTTTATCGGCAAGCGGCGCTTTGCGTGTCTCAAAATTCACGCCAAAAATTCGTTAACGAATGGTTAATGAACAGATCCGCGGGATATACAAAAAAGCACCGCCGCCCCTATTGGAGCGGCGGCAAAATACAATCGCACAAAGTGCTTTGAAAGGGCCTTAGGCTTTCGGGCCAGCTTCCAGAACGTCTTCCAAAGTGCGCAGACCGGTGGTCGGGGCTTGCACCAGAACCGACATATTGCCCGGCTTATGCTCGTTGCGCAGCATTTTCATATGCGCTTCGGGGATCTCGGCCCAGGGGAACACCTCGGACATGCAAGGATCAAGACGACGCTCCACCATCAGCTGGTTAGCTGCGGCCGCTTGCTTGAGATGGGCAAAGTGCGAGCCCTGCAAACGCTTCTGGTGCATCCACATATAGCGCACGTCGAACGTGGTGTTGAAACCGGAGGTCCCGGCGCAGATCACAACCATACCGCCTTTTTTCACAACCAGGGTGGAGACCGGGAAGGTCGCCTCACCTGGGTGTTCAAAGACCATATCCACGCTCACGCCCTTGCCGGTGATCTCCCAGATCGCCTTACCGAATTTACGCGCTTCTTTGAGCCACTCGTTATATTCGGGGGTGTTCACCGTGGGCAATTGGCCCCAGCAGTTGAAATCTTTACGGTTGATCACGCCTTTGGCGCCCATGGACATCACGAAATCACGCTTGTCCTCGCCAGAGATCACACCGATCGCATTCGCACCTGCCGTATTGGCCAGCTGGATCGCATAGGAGCCCAGACCGCCCGACGCGCCCCAAACCAGAACGTTCTGGCCCGGCTTCAGCTCATGGGGGTGGTGCCCAAACAGCATCCGGTAGGCGGTCGCCAAGGTCAGGGTATAGCAAGCCGCTTCTTCCCAAGTCAGATGCTTAGGACGCGGCATCAGCTGCTGCGCTTGCACATTGGTGAACTGTGCAAAAGACCCATCGGGGGTCTCATAGCCCCAGATCCGCTGGCTCGGCGAGAACATCGGGTCACCGCCGTTACATTCTTCATCGTCACCATCGTCTTGGTTGCAATGGATCACGACTTCATCGCCCACTTTCCAGCGGGTCACTTTATCACCCACGGCCCAAACGATGCCCGAAGCATCGGAACCGGCGATATGGTAATCGGCGCCATGGCCATCGAAAGGCGAGATCGGCACGCCAAGACCGGCCCAAACACCGTTATAGTTGACGCCTGCGGCCATCACGAGCACCAGCACTTCGTGGCTGTCGAGCTTTGGCACATCGACCACTTCAACCTCGAATGCCTTATCCGGCTCGCCATGACGTTCACGGCGAATGGTCCAGGCGTACATTTTCGCCGGAACATAGCCCATCGGGGGCATCTCACCGACCTCATACAGGTCTTTTTTCGGCGCGTCGTAGGCTGCAATCGCCGGATTCGTGTCGAGAGCCATGGGGGGCCTCCTTCAGTCAACCTTACCAATGCTGCACCGCAACATGCAGCGTGTCGGGGTCAATTACTGCCCCTCGCGCAATTTAGCAATCACCAAAAGGCACATTTTGTAATTTTCTGTCGCAAGGGCAGAAAATACCTTCAAACACATTCGTTAAAAAGAATAGACTGCCCAAGATTATAGCTTTAACGCCAAGGAACACCCTATTGCGACCCCGTGTAGATTGGACAGTCAACCGCCTTTCTGGCAGGGTTCGCGAAAGACTCTGACGCCGCGGCGCGGCGAATTGACAGAGTCATTATCTTGCAAGTATGTCCCCCTGGACGCACGAAAGTTGCAACTGACGAGTCGCGAGGCCATTCATGACCGAAAAGCAGAAAGACCGCCCCTGGTTGTTCCGGACCTATGCCGGCCATTCCACTGCAAAAGCATCCAATGCGCTTTACCGCAGCAACTTGGCCAAAGGTCAGACCGGTCTGTCCGTGGCCTTCGATCTGCCGACTCAGACCGGCTATGATAGCGACCACGAATTGGCCCGCGGTGAAGTGGGTAAAGTGGGTGTGCCGGTGTCTCATCTGGGCGATATGCGCACGCTGTTCGACCAGATCCCTCTGGAGCAGATGAACACCTCTATGACGATCAACGCCACCGCGCCGTGGTTGTTGTCGCTCTATATCGCTGTGGCCGAGGAACAAGGCGCAGATGTTTCGAAACTTCAGGGCACCGTGCAAAACGACCTGATCAAGGAATATCTTAGCCGCGGCACCTATATTTGCCCGCCCAAACCGTCGCTAAAGATGATCGCGGATGTGGCGGCGTTTTGTTATCGCGATGTGCCCAAATGGAACCCGATGAATGTGTGTTCCTATCACCTGCAAGAAGCGGGCGCGACGCCAGAGCAGGAATTGGCCTTTGCCCTGGCCACCGCATGCGCGGTGCTTGATGAGCTCAAAGGCAAAGTGCCTGATGAGGATTTCGAAATCCTGGTGGGCCGGATCAGCTTCTTTGTGAATGCGGGCATCCGATTCGTCACCGAGATGTGCAAAATGCGCGCCTTTGTGGATCTGTGGGAAGAGATCACCACCGAACGTTACGGTGTGCAGAACCCGAAATTCCGCCGCTTCCGCTATGGGGTGCAGGTGAACTCCCTGGGCCTGACCGAGCAACAGCCGGAAAACAACGTCTACCGGATCCTGCTCGAGATGCTGGCAGTGACCCTGTCCAAGAAAGCCCGCGCCCGCGCGGTGCAGCTGCCCGCTTGGAACGAAGCGCTTGGCCTGCCCCGCCCCTGGGATCAGCAATGGTCGCTGCGCATGCAGCAGATCATGGCCTTTGAGACCGATCTGCTGGAATATGACGATCTCTTCGACGGCAACCCCGCCATCGACCGCAAGGTGGAAGAGCTCAAAAAAGGCGCCCGCGCCGAGCTGGCCAACCTGGATGGTATGGGCGGCGCTGTGGCCTCTATCGAATATATGAAATCGCAACTGGTGAACGCCAATGCCGAGCGTCTGAACGGTATCGAAAAAGGCGACACGGTTGTGGTCGGCGTGAACAAATGGACCCAAGGCGAGCCCTCGCCGCTGGTGGATGACGAAGGCGGCATCATGGTCGTCGATCCCGCAGTGGAAGCCGAACAGATCACGCGTTTGAATGCTTGGCGCAGCGAGCGCGATAGCGCCGCAGTGGAGAAAGCTCTGGCAGATCTGCGCAGCGCCGCCGAAACCGGCGAGAATGTTATGCCCGTGTCGATCGCTGCGGCGAAAGCTGGGGTGACCACTGGCGAATGGGCTGGCGTGATGCGTGCCGTGCATGGTCAGTATCGCGGCCCCACCGGGGTCAGCCGTGCGGTCAGCAACAAGACCGAAGGGCTTGATGAGATCCGCCAAGCGGTGGATCTGGTCAGCGACAAGCTGGGCCGCCGGTTGAAATTCCTTATGGGCAAACCCGGCCTGGACGGCCATTCCAACGGGGCCGAGCAGATCGTATTCCGCGCGCGCGATTGCGGCATGGAAATCGACTATGAAGGTATCCGCCTGACCCCCGATGAAATCATCGATGCGGCAAAACGCGAAGAGCCCCATGTGATCGGCCTGTCGATCCTGTCGGGCAGCCATATCCCACTGGTCGAGGATCTGATGGCGAAGATCAAATCCGAAGGTCTGAGCCATATTCCTGTGCTCGTGGGCGGCATCATTCCCGATGATGACGCGGTGCGGCTGAAAGCCATGGGCGTGGCCAAGGTCTATACCCCCAAGGATTTCGAGTTGAACCGCATCATGTTCGATGTGGTGGAACTGGCTGAACCCACAACCGCTGCGGCGGAATGATCTGGCAAAGCCTGGCGGTTGCCGCTGTCCTTATGGGCGCGACCGCCGTTCAGGCTGACCCTGTCCCTGCCGCTGTGAACGCGGTTCTCGAAGACGCCCGCGCCGATTGCGAAAGCTTCGAAGCGGGCGATTTCTCGTTACAAGATGCGGCCGTAGAACAGCGCGATCTGACCGGCGATGGCCAGATGGATTGGATCATCGATAGCAGCCTTATGGGCTGCTCTTCTGCGGCCTCTATGTATTGCGGCACGGGCGGATGCGAATTGACCCTGGTGGTGGGCGCGCATATCACCGAGCGGCTGGCACATGGCTGGGCGCTTGCGAGTTTTAACGACCGACCAGTGCTCTTGCTGGATGTGCATGGATCGCTCTGTGGTGGCATCAACCCCACCCCCTGCATTGAGGCGCTGATATGGGACGACGAACAGCAGCAATTTTCCACCCTCGCCCCACGTCCGGAATAATCCTCTGCCTCGCTTGCGCCCTGCTTTCGGGCCCCGCGATTGCCAGCGATTGGGAAGTGATGCCAGGGGGCCGGTTGAGCTTTGCCCTAGATGTATCTGACGCCAATGGCAGCGAACGCCCTATTCAGGGGCATCTGCCCGATTGGGATGCTCAGATCCAATTCGATCCCGGGCAGCTTGAGGCGACCCAGATTACCGTCACCATCGACATGACCCACGCCAGCGCCGGACGCGCCAGTTTTGACCAGGACATGCGCGGCCCTGATTGGCTCAACACCGCGGCCCAGCCCCAGGCCAGCTTTACCGCCACCGGAGCCGAGCCCGTGGGGATCAACCATTATCGCAGCGACGGTATCTTACAGCTCAATGGGCAAAGCGCTCCTGTGAGCATCGATTTCTCGCTGCTGGCCGCTGGTGCCGCCCATCAAGTTACCGGCCAAGCCAGCTTGGACCGGCGCGATTACGCTATCGGCGCCCAAGCAGGGCCAGAGCAGGCCAGCTATGAAGTCACTCTAGCCTTCTCTTTCCGCGCACGCATGCTATCCCCAAGGGAGTGATCAAGGGGACGCAGATGACCATTCATATCGGGGCCAAACCGGGCGAGATTGCGGAAACTGTTCTCATGCCAGGGGATCCGCTGCGCGCCAAATGGGCAGCTGAGCAGTTCTTGGACAACCCGGTCGAGGTCAATGCGGTGCGCGGCATGCTGGGCTATACGGGCACATGGCGGGGCAAACCCGTGACCATCCATGGCTCGGGCATGGGAATGCCCTCGCTCTCGATCTATGCCAATGAGCTGATCCGCGATTACGGCGCGAAAACCCTAATCCGCATTGGATCAGCCGGCGCCATGCAGGAACAGGTCAAGCTGCGCGACATCGTTCTGGCGATGACCGCCTCATCGCTCTCCACCCCTTCTTCGGGCATGTTCCGCGATCTCAACTATGCCCCTTGCGCCGATTACGGGCTTTTGGCGGCTGCGGCGCGCGCCGCCCAAAAACGCGGCACCCCCACCCATATGGGCGGAATCTATTCCTCGGATGTGTTTTATGATGAGCGCCCGGATCTGAACGAGCAGATGACCCGCCATGGGGTGCTGGCCGTCGAGATGGAAACCGCCGAGCTATACATCTTGGCCGCCCGCTATAACTGTCGCGCTTTGGCAGTGCTGACGATTTCCGATCACTTGATCACCGGCGGCAATCTGAGCTCAGAGGAACGTCAATCCAGCTTTGCGGATATGGTCGAAATCGCCCTCGAAGCAGGGCTGGAAGAAAGCTGACGGCGCGGCCCGGCCAGGTCGCGCCATCCTAAAACAAGCTCAGGCCGCGGCGTAATAGATAGGGGTCACTGCATCCTCGATCTCGCGCGGGGTGGCCACAAGCTGCGGCTCGGGCATGTAATAGCCCCAGGCATCTTCTTGGGTTTTTACAGGATCTTCCGCAGGCTGCGGCTGTTGGGATTGAGCAGTTTTCGTTGCGCCTTGCATGGCAGTCTCCAGGACAAAGTGGTCCTCCCGCCGCTCTTATTATGCAGTTGCAGCATAAATGTCTGCGGATTTTTCTGCATTTGCGTCATGCGCCAGCAACATGACCAAGGGGAAACAGATCCAGCTTATCCCATCACCGCATCGGCCAGCGCACCGCTCAAAAAAACCGGCCTTCCGGCGGCGAAACAGCCCAGCACTTGGCGATTGCCTGGATCGAGCACGAGAAAATCGGCGCGTTTGCCCGGCGCGATCTCGCCCCGATCCTCTAGCCCCATCACCGCTGCCGGACGGGCCGAGATCAGCGCCCAAGCCGCGGCAAAACTGCAAACAGCCTGATCGCTCAAAGCAAAGGCCGCAGCCACCATAGCCGGATAATGGTAATCCGAAGCCAACGCATCCACGAGCCCGGCGCGCAGCAAATCACTGGCCGAGACCGATTTGTTATGGCTGCCCCCGCGCACCACATTGGGCGCGCCCATCACCACTGGGCTGCCCTGCGCTTTTGCGGCCTCGGCCGCCGCAAAACTGGTGGGAAATTCCGCAATGCTCAGCCCCATGTCCTGCCAATGGGCTCGGGTCTGGCCATCGGGGTCATCATGGGAGCCAAACCGCGTGGTCGCGCCCAGATCCCGCACCAAGCCCTTCACAAAGCCATCCACTTCAGGGGCATTCGCAGCCATGCGCTGCATCAACGCCAAATGCGCTTCAGGGCTGCGCCCAGCCTTGAGCGCAGAGCCGGTAAGACGCGGCGGTTTGCGCCCCTCTGTCAGATGCCGATGGGGCAGATGATCATTGATCACCAAATAATCGAT
>JAOXSB010000072.1 GCA_025800345.1 Mangrovicoccus sp.
CCTCGGCCCGCTGCACCCGCTGGGCAATGGCCGGGGTGCTGGCCAGATCAATCACCACAAGATCTGCCTCATGGCCCACCGCCAGATTGCCGATCTTATCTTGCATACGCAGGGCTTGGGCCGAGCCTTGGGTGGCCAGCCACCAAAGCTGGGCCGGGTGTAAGGGCGTATGGCGCAACTGTCCGATCTCATAGGCCGCCGCCATGGTGCGCAGCATGGAAAAAGAGGACCCGCCGCCGGTATCTGTGGCCAGGCCCACGGTTTGCCCCTCTGCGATAAGATCCGCAGCCGCGAACAGGCCCGAGCCGATAAAGGTGTTCGAGGTCGGGCAATGGATCAGTGCCGCCCCGGTTTCGCGCAGACGATCACGCTCCCGCGGCTCCAGATGGATCGCATGACCAAACAATCCCCCAGGGCCAAGCAGGCCAAAACGTTCATAGGTGTCCAGATAATCCCGGGCCTCGGGAAAGAGCTCGCGGACCCAAGCAATTTCATCGATTTGCTCGCTCAGATGGGTCTGCATGAGCACGTCGGGATGCTCGGCCCAAAGCGCGCCAAGGGCTTCAAGCTGGGTCTCGGTTGAGGTGGGGGAAAAGCGCGGGGTGATCGCATAGGAAAGCCGATCCTGCCCATGCCAGCGCTGCAACAAGGCTTTGCTTTCGTCATAAGCGCGGGTGGCGCTATCGGTCAGAGCCTCTGGCGCGTTGCGATCCATACAGGTTTTGCCCGCCACCACGCGCATATTGCGGGCCTGAGCTGCGCTGAAAAACGCCTCGACGCTTTGGGGGTGGCTGGTGCAATAGCTGGCCATGGTGGTGGTGCCATTGGTCAGGGCGAGATCAAGGTATCGCGCGGAAATTTCAGCGGTATAGCCTGCGTCGTTCAAGCGGATTTCTTCGGGGAAAGTGTAGCTGTTGAGCCAATCGATCAAGCGCTTGCCCCAACTGGCGATGATCGCGGTTTGGGGGTAGTGCACATGGGTGTCCACAAAGCCCGCTGAAATCAGATGATCCCCGTGATCCACAATATCTGCTTGGGGATGGGCGGCGCGCAGTTCGGCGGCCTCACCAATCGCGGCGATCTTGCCATCTTGGATCAACACGGCGCCTTGGGCGCGATGGCGCGCGGCTTGGGCTGGGGGCTCGGCAAAAGGGCTGTGATCAAAAGACAGGGTTTGACCCAGCAAAAGCGTGCTTGAGGACATGAGGTAAGCTCCGACAAAACCCCGTGATCCTATGCGTCAGCGGGTCTCGGCGCAATCGCGCTTAAACCGTCGCTCTGCTCTTGTTGCATCGGGGGTGAGATGCCTAAAACGGAGGCAGATCAGGGGAGGATGCCGATGACCGATCACCAGCCAGCCACCGACCCGGATCAAAACTCACAGCGCGACGCCGAACGGCCGTCTGATATTGGGCTTGATGGGCGCGATATTGGCCGGGTGCGTGCGGCACTGGCCAGCCAGGATGAGGCCCGGTTGGCCAAGCAGCTCGAAGCGCTGCATCCGGCGGATGCGGCGGATCTGCTCGAACAGATTGACGGGGCCGAGCGGCAAGAATTGCTGGCCCGATGGCCGGGTCAAATCGATGGGGAGGTTCTGTCCGAGCTTAGCGAGGGCTTGCGCGAAGAGGTGATCGAGACCTTGGCGCCGGAAACCCTGCGCGAAGCGGTGCGAGATCTGGAAACCGATGATGTGGTGGATCTGGTCGAAGATCTCGACCCGCCGCAACAAGAGGTGATCCTTGACGCGCTTGAGGCCCCAGACCGGGTGGCGATCGAGCAATCCTTGACCTTCCCCGAGGCCTCGGCCGGGCGTTTGATGCAGCGCAGCTATGTGGCGGTGCCCGAGCATTGGCAGGTGGGCGAGGTGATCGACCATATGCGTCAGCGCGATGATTTGCCCGAGCAATTCTATCACGTCTTTTTGGTTGATCCGCGTATGCGGCCTGTGGGCTATGTGACCTTAGGCAGGGTTCTAAGCAGCGCGCGTGACACGCCCATGAGCGCCATCACCGAAGACAATCTGCGCGTGTTCACCATCGACACCCCCGAAGATGAAGTGGCTTATGTCTTTAACCAGTATCACTTGATCTCACTGCCTGTGGCCGATGAGGCCGGGCGGCTGACCGGGGTGATCACCATTGATGACGCTATGGCCGTGCTCGATGAAGAGGCCGAAGAAGACATGCTGCGCTTGGGCGGGGTTGGCGAAGAAGAGCTCTCTGACCAAGTGGGCGATATTTTGCGGGCGCGTCTGCCCTGGCTGGCGGTCAATCTGCTGACCGCAATCATCGCGTCTCTGGTGATCGAGCAGTTTGATGATGTGATCTCGGTGATTGTGGCTTTGGCGGTGCTCATGCCCATTGTGGCCTCCATGGGCGGCAATGCGGGCACGCAATCTTTGACCGTGGCGGTGCGGGCTTTGGCGACGCGGGATTTGACCTCGTCCAACATGCAGCGGGTGATCCGGCGCGAGGCCTTGGTGGGGCTGGCCAATGGGCTGGTCTTTGCGCTGGTGATGGGGCTTTTGGCGGTGCTTTGGTTCGGCTCCCCGGCGCTTGGCTGGGTGATTGCCGGGGCCATGGTCATCAATCTTGTGATTGCCGGGCTGGCGGGGATCTTGGTGCCCGTGATTTTGGATCGCGCCAATTTGGATCCAGCTTTGGCTTCGGGCACATTTGTTACCACGGTGACCGATGTGGTGGGCTTTGCTGCCTTTTTGGGGCTGGCCAAACTGGTGCTGCTTTGAGCGCGGCGGAGATGATCGCGGCCAAAGCCGAGGCCCGCAAAGCCGCCCGCGCGCGGCGCAAAACCGCGCGTTTGGAAGATAGCGCCGGCGCCCAAGAGGCTGCGGCCAATGCGCGCTTGCTGGATCTGCTCGGGCCTCATCATGGCAAGATGCTGTCAGGTTATATGCCGATCCAATCAGAGCTGTCGCCCTTGGCGGCGATGCAGGGCTGGGCCACCCATAGCCCGGTATGCCTGCCAGTGGTGGAAGGCGAGGGCCAGCCCCTGAGCTTTCGCCCATGGGCACCGGGCTGCGCCATGCAAGAGGGGGCCTTTGGGGCGCAAATCCCGGCTGATCCACAGCCTTGCAGGCCGCAAATCCTGATTGTGCCGCTCTTGGCCTTTGATGCGAATGCTGGGCGCTTGGGCTATGGGGGCGGGTTTTACGATCGCAGTTTGGCACAGCTCAGCGCCCATGACGCGATTATCGCCATTGGTCTGGCCTATGAGGCGCAGCTCTCGCACATCCCCTTGCCCCGCGAGCCCACAGATCTGCCACTGCAAGCGGTGATCACCGAGGCGCGGGTTTTGCAGCCTCATCCATAAGAGAACACGCTTGCGCCAATGCCCCCGCGCGCTTAGGCGTTGGGAATGCGACTACTTTTTCTTGGTGATGTGATGGGCCGGGCGGGCCGAACGGCGGTGGCAGAGCGCTTGCCGGGGCTGCGCCGTGACTGGCGGCTCGATTTCGTGGTGATCAATGGCGAGAATGCCACTTCGGGGGCAGGGCTCTCCGGGGCCCATGCGAAAACCTTGCTCGATGCCGGGGCAGACGTGATCACCTTGGGCGATCACGCCTTTGATCAGCGCGATATGCTGGAATTCATCACCCAAGAGCCGCGGGTGTTGCGGCCGCTGAATTTTTCGAAAAATGCGCCGGGCCAGGGGGCGCGGGTCTATACCGCACCAGGCGGGCGCAAAGTGCTTGTGGCTCAGGTTTTGGGCCAGGTCTTTATGAAACGCCCCTTTGATGATCCGTTTTCCGCCCTGGATACGGTGCTGAAAACCCATCCGCGTGGCGGTTTGGTTCAGGCCAGCATCATTGATGTGCATTGCGAAGCCACCTCTGAGAAGATGGCATTGGGCCATTGGTGCGATGGGCGCGCCTCGCTGGTGGCGGGCACCCATACCCATGTGCCCACGGGCGATGCCCGGGTGCTGCCTGGCGGGGCGGGCTATATCAGCGATGCGGGCATGTGTGGCGATTATGATTCGGTGATTGGCATGGATAAGGCCGAGCCGATGCGCCGTTTCCTCACGGGCATGCCCAAGGGGCGGTTTACCCCGGCCAATGGTCCTGCAACGCTATCGGGTTTATTTGTTGAGACCGATGACGCCACAGGGGTCGCAAAACGGGCAGTGATGATCCGTCAGGGCGGTGTTTTGGCGGAATCCGCCCCGTGATCTCCTCCGTGACGATTGCGCCCTTGCGAAACCCTTGTGAGCTTGTCTGTGATCGGGAAGAGTACCCCGGTGGAGTTGCGCGGATACCGCTAAATGTATGAGTTCTTTCTTGCTGGCGATGCACAGGCCTTTGGGGCGCTTGCGGTGGTCGCCATCATGTTCGTCTTGTTTCTGCGCGAAAGCTATCCCACCGAGGTTGTGGCGCTTTTGGGGGTCTCGATTCTGCTGCTATCGGGGATTTTGCCCTATGAGCAGGCAATCAGTGTGCTGTCCAACCCCGCGCCTTGGACCATCGGCGCGATGTTTATCGTGATGGGGGCTTTGGTGCGCACCGGCGCGCTGGATGCGTTTATCCATTTCACCAAACCCCTATCCGAGCGCAGTCCGCGCTTGGCCATTATCACTTTGTTGATCTTTGTGGCCCTTGCCTCGGCGGTGGTGTCGAACACGCCGGTGGTGGTGGTAATGATCCCGGTCTTTATTCAACTGGCCCATTCCACGGGAACCGTGCCGTCGAAACTGCTGATCCCGCTGTCATATGCGGCGATTATGGGGGGCACGCTGACCTTGATCGGAACCTCGACCAATCTGTTGGTGGATGGGGTGGCGCGCGGTCAAGGCGAGCCTGGCTTTAGCATTTTCGAAGTCACGCCCTTGGGGGTGATCATCGTGCTATGGGGGATGTTTTACCTCACGCTGATTGCGCCGCGTCTCTTGCCTGCGCGCGATAGTATGGCGGCGGTGTTGTCCGGGCGGCGCTCGATGAAGTTTTTCACCGAAGTGGCGGTGCCCGAGGATAGCGCGCTGATCGGCCAATCGGTGCGTGAAGTCGAGCAGTTTAAACGCGATGGGGTGCGCTTGATCGATGTGCTGCGCGGGGATGCCTCGCTGCGCCGGGATTTGGCCAGTGTCACCCTAGAAGCGGGCGACCGGGTGGTGTTGCGCACGGAAATGTCCGAATTGCTGGGGCTGCAAAACAACCCTGATCTGCGCACGGTGGATAAGCTCTCGTCGCGCAAAAGTACCACGGTGGAGACGCTGATCACGCCGGGATGCCGCATGGTGGGCCGTTCGCTGGGCGCTTTGCGCCTGCGCCGCCGCTATGGGGTCTATCCCTTGGCCATGCATCGCTCGAACCAGAATATCGGCGGCAAAATGGATGATATCATCGTCCGGGTCGGGGATACGCTGCTGCTGGAAGGGGTGCCCGAAGACATTCAGCGCCTGGCCGAGGATATGGGGCTGGTCAATGTGATCGCGCCCACCGAGCGCGCCTATCGCCGGAGCCATGCGCCCATCGCCTTGGCCTGTTTGGCCGGGATCGTGGGGCTGGCCGCTTTTGGGGTGGCGCCAATTTTCATGCTCTCGGTGGTGGCGGTGGCCATTGTGCTTTTGACCCGCTGTATCGACGCAGAAGAGGCGTTTTCCTTTGTGGATGGGCGTCTTTTGACCATGATCTTTGCCATGCTGGCGGTGGGGGCTGGGTTGCAGGCCTCAGGTGCGGTGGAACTGATCGTAAATGCCGCGGCCCCTGGGCTGTCGGGCTTGCCGCCGTTCTTGATCGTTTGGGCAATCTATATGCTGACCTCGGTGCTCACCGAGCTTGTGTCGAACAATGCGGTGGCGGTGGTGGTCACCCCGGTGGCCATCGGTCTGGCCGATGCTTTGGGGCTTGATGGGCGCGGGCTGATCGTGGCGGTGATGATTGCGGCCTCGGCCAGCTTTGCCACCCCCATCGGCTATCAGACAAATATGATGGTTTATGGCCCGGGCGGTTACCGGTTTACCGATTTCTTGCGGGTGGGGATTCCCTTGAACTTGACCACTGGGCTTTTGGCGTCGGCCATCATCCCGTTCATCTGGCCACTTTAATCGCGGGGAATTGCGGCTTCCTGGGCTTGAGCTACCGGCGGGTTTCTTTCTATATGCCCGCCAAGCAAAGGCTCTCATATCGGAGGCATCCATGGCCGGTCATTCAAAATGGGCAAATATCCAACACCGCAAAGGCCGCCAGGATGCCGCGCGGTCTAAGCTGTTTTCCAAGCTTAGCAAGGAAATCACCGTCGCGGCCAAGATGGGGGATCCTGATCCCGAGAAAAACCCGCGTCTGCGTCTGGCGGTGAAAGAAGCCAAATCCCAATCTGTGCCCAAGGATGTGATCGAACGCGCGATCAAAAAATCCGTGGCCGGTGAGGGCGATAATTACGACGAGATCCGCTATGAGGGTTATGGGCCTGGCGGCGTGGCTGTGATCGTCGAGGCGATGACCGATAACCGCAACCGGACCGCGTCGAATGTGCGTTCCACCTTTTCCAAACATGGCGGCAATCTGGGGGAAACCGGCTCAGTTTCCTTCATGTTCGACCGCAAAGGCGAGATCGTCTATGGGGCCTCGGTGGCCGATGCGGATACGGTGATGGATGCCGCTATTGAGGCTGGCGCGGAAGATGTGGAAAGCTCTGATGACGGGCATGTCATCTATACCGAAGACACGGATCTGAACGAGGTTTCTACCGCCCTTGAGGCCAGCTTGGGCGAAAGCGAAAGCACCAAGCTGATCTGGAAGCCTCAGACCACGACGGAGTTGGATATTGAAGGCGCGCAAAAGCTGATGAAGCTGATCGATGCGCTGGAAGATGATGATGACGTGCAAAACGTCACTGCCAATTTCGAAATCTCGGACGAGGTTATGGCGGCGCTCTGAGCGGGCCTTTGATCTGTTGCAACATCCGATGATGAGGCGCTTTTGAGCGCTCAGGACGCAAACACATCCCGGCCGCTGGTGGCCGTGGCTTGGATGGTGGCCACGGGCCTGTCCTTTGTGGCGTTTATCGCTGTGGCCAAAACCATGGGCGATCGGGTGCCTGCGGCCCAAGGGGCGTTCTTGCGCTTTGCCCTGGCGCTGCCTGTGTTTTTGCCAGTGCTATGGGGCCTGAGGCGTGCGCCGCCTGCGCGTGAAGATCTTCGGCTATTCGCGCTGCGGGCGGTGTTTCACACCGGCGCGGTGATTTTCTGGTTCCATGCCATGGCCAGCATTCCCATCGCGGAAGTGACAGCGATGAATTACCTCACCCCGATCTATGTGACCTTAGGGGCGGCACTGTTTCTGGGCGAGCGTTTGGCCTTTCGCCGCCTGGCGGCGGTGGGGGTGGCGCTGTTTGGCGCCTTGATCATTTTGCGCCCCGGCTTTCGCGAATTGTCCAGCGGCCATTTTGCGATGCTGATCACGGCGCTGTTGCTGGCCGCCTCTTATCTGATCACCAAATTTCTGGCCGCGCGCAATGATCCTGGGGTGATTGTGGCGCTGCTGACCGCTTCGGTCACTTTGGGGCTGTTGCCCTTTGCATTGGCGGTTTGGGTGCCCCTGACTTGGCAGGAAATCTTTGGCTATGGGCTATGCGCGATCTTTGCCTCTGCCGGGCATTATTTCATGACTCGCGCCTTTCGCGTGGCCCCAGTGGCTGTGACCCAGCCGGTGACCTTTTTGCAATTGGTCTGGGCCACGGCGCTTGGGGTGATGGTGTTTGACGAGCAGATGGACAGCTATGTGATTATGGGCGGTTTGGTGATCGTTTCGGCGGTCAGCTTTATCGCTTGGCGGGAAATGAAGCTAAAACAGGCGCAATCTGATCCTGATCAAAGTTGAGCGCCAGGGATGCACCTAGAGTGAGGGCAATAAGAACAAGGAGAGGTGCCCCGATGTCCCATGTACCCCATGAGCTTGCCGAAGAATTCCCGGACAAAATCGAACAAATGCGGGCTCTGCGTCAGAGCGATGCGCATATGTCCCGTTTGTTCGACGAGTATCACGAGATCAACCGCACCATTCACCGGGTCGAGACCGATATTGAACCCATGAGCGATATGGAAGCGATCCGCCTGCGCAAATCCCGTATGGCGCTGAAAGATGAGATTGCTCGGGTGTTGAACGAAGCCCCCGCAGAATAATTGCAAAGGCCGACCCTTGGGTCGGTCTTTTGCTTTGGCGCATTCGATTTTAGGGAATTTCAAAGCTTTGCCTTGTCAAAGCGCCAGATGCCCCGCAAAATTTGGCGGCATTGGGGGATCGGATGAGCCTGGGTAGTTTAGACGCGCGCAACCATGCGCTGGCCGAGAAAATCGCACATAAGCTGAGCATTCGCGGGGCGGATCTAAGGGTGAAAATGCGCAAAGCTGGGCGGCGTTTGCCGCGCAGGCTGCGCCGCGAAGGGGCGTATCTGATCGAGGCAGCGCAGATGGAAGGCCATCCAAAGCTTTCACGTCAGATTGATCTGCCTCGGGTCAGCCGCGCTTATCAAGAGTTTGACCGCTACTTGGATAAAATCGACCCAGCTGATCTGTGGTGGGGAAGGTTTTTGGGAATCCTAGGCGAGGTTGCGTTTCAGTTGCTGCTATTTGCCGGTTTGTTGGTCGCATTTTTCGCCTGGCGCGGGGATCTGGGGTTTGGATAGGCCTGGCGGCTTGCTGAGATCTGATGCCAGTGATAGTTAAATCCTGACAAAAAAACTAAAGACATGACCGGAAGAAGGCCCTTTGGAATTGAGCGTGACCAGTGATCCAGCATCCCAAGTGATCGATGCGGCCCTTGGATTGGAAATCCGCAATGTGGGCCGCAGTTTTGATGGGCTGCCGGTGGTTTCGGATGTCTCGCTTTCCATCGGATCTGGTGAAATACTGTGCATGTTGGGGCCCTCAGGCTGCGGCAAATCCACCACCTTGCGCATGATCGCTGGGGTGGAAACGCCCGATGCCGGCGAGATCTTGCTCGATGGTGAGGTGATCGAAGGGCCAGGTATTTCCGTGCCGCCAGAGCAGCGCTCTATCGGGTTGATGTTCCAAGATTTTGCGCTGTTTCCACATCTTAGCGTGGGTGAAAATGTGGGCTTTGGCCTTAGCGGTCCAAAAGCCGAGCGCAAGGCGCGGGTGGAAGAACTGCTCGAACGGGTGCGGCTATCCCATTACATGGATGCCTATCCCCATCAGCTCTCTGGCGGCGAGCAACAGCGCGTTGCACTGGCCCGGGCCCTCGCGCCGCGGCCGCGGGTGATGCTTATGGATGAGCCTTTTTCCGGGCTTGATAACCGTTTGCGCGATGGCATCCGAGACGAGACGCTGGATCTGCTGAAAGAAGAAGGCACCGCCGTGGTGATGGTGACCCATGAGCCCGAAGAGGCCATGCGCATGGCCGATAAAATCGCCCTGATGCGCGAAGGGCAGATTGTACAGATGGGGCCGCCTTACCTTGTTTATAACAATCCGGCAGATCGCGCGGCGGCGGCTTTTTTCTCGGATATCAATGTGATCCGTGGTGAAGTTAACGGAGCTATCACGCAAACCGCGTTTGGTGAGTTCTTCGCGCCGGGCTGCGAGGATGGGGAGATCGTCGATATTGTGATCCGGCCTCAGCATCTGTCGCTGGATTTTGATCGCAATGGCGCCGGGCCGTTGCCCACCCCAGAGCGAGGCGTTGCAGCCCGTGGCCGGGTGTCGCGGGCACGATTCATCGGCCATGAGAGCTTGATCGAATTTGCCATGGATTATGACGGATCGACCCTGCAAGCGGTGATCCCAGGGCAATTTACCCCGAAATTGGGCACGCCCATGTGGATTATGATGCGGCGGGATCGCTGCCATGTGTTCCCGGTTCGGAAAAACCCACTGATGGCGTAAAGCCGCTCTCTGCTTTTGTCCGTTGAACTTCACCCTATATTCTTTACACATCTGCCACTGTAATGGGGCGGTCTGGGGATGGCCGCGCCAGGGAGTAAAATGAGATGCTGAACAATATCGGGCTTCCAGGCCTTTTGCTGATTGCGGTTGTGGTTCTGGTCCTGTTTGGCCGGGGCAAGATTTCCGGCCTGATGGGTGAGGTTGGCAAAGGGATCACTGCCTTTAAGAAGGGCGTCAAAGACGGCACCCAAGAGATCGAAGACGCCACCAGCGAGAGCGCGGCGCGCGATGTGACCCCGGCGGCTGAGGCGGCTGAGAAAGACAAGCTCTGATCCCCATCGGGATCGGTTGCGGAGACTTGCATGTTTGACATCGGTTGGACCGAACTTCTTGTCATCGGCATTGTGGCGCTGATTGTGGTTGGTCCCAAAGACCTGCCTATGATGTTTCGCAAGCTTGGGCAGTTCACAGGACAGGCCCGGCGCATGGCGCGAGAGTTCACCTCGGCCATGGAAGAGGCTGCCGATGAGGCTGGTGTCAAAGAAATGCAAAAAGATCTGCGGGCCATGGCCAATCCCAAACAGATGGGGTTGGACGCTTTGAAAGACGCTGCGGATTTGGGCGATTTTACGGGCGGCGACAGCAAACCCGCCAAGCCCAAAGCAAGCGCAAATGCCGGGCCAGCGACCCAAAAGCTGGCGGCAGAGCGGGCCAAAGCTGCTGAAGCCGCGAAACCCGATGCGGCCAGCACAGAGACCGGGACGGAAGACAGCGCCCCATGAGCGATCCCAAAGATATCGATGACAGCAGCGCGCCGCTGATCGAACATCTGGCGGAGCTGCGCACGCGGCTGATCCGCTCGGTGGTGGCGTTTTTGGTGGCAATGGTGCTGTGTTTCACCGTGGCCGAGCCGATTTTGGAGTTTCTTTCCGAACCCATCGCTAATGTGCTGCGCGCCCGCGGCGAGGATCCGCGGCTGATCTTTACTGCGCCCCAGGAAAAATTCTTTGTCCTGATCCGGATCTCGCTGATCGGTGGCTTCGCCTTGGCCTTTCCGGTGATCGCTCATCAGCTATGGCGGTTTATCGCGCCGGGGCTTTACCGGTCGGAAAAGAACGCGTTCTTGCCCTTCATCTTTGCCTCGCCGCTGTTGTTCCTGCTGGGCGCGGCCTTTGCCCATTATGTGGTCACGCCCCTGGCGATGAATTTCTTTATCGGCTTTTCCGATGCGATCCCGGCCTTGGCCAATCTGGTGGCGGGCGAGGGCGAGTTTGAACCAGGCCCCCAAAGCGAAGAGCTCAAGACCGTGTTTCTGGGCTCGGTGCGCGAAAGCTTGGATCTGTCGCTGAAATTCATCTTTGCCTTTGGCCTGTGTTTCCAATTGCCGGTGCTGCTGACCTTGATGGGCAAGGCGGGGCTGGTGTCGGCCCAGGGCCTTGGGGATATGCGCAAATATGCGGTGGTGGGGATCTTGACACTGGCCGCTTTGGTGACCCCGCCTGATGTGATCACCCAAGTGATCCTGTTTGTGGTGGTCTATGGGCTTTACGAGATCTCGATCCAGTTGGTGCGTCAGGTGGAAAAACGCCGGGAGGCGGATTTGCGCGCCCAAGGGCTTTGGGACGAGGAGGAAGGCGATAGCGCCGAGGATGCCTCTTCGTGAGCGCTGACGAGACTCTGATCCGCATTGCCGACGCCCTAGAGCGTATGAGCCCGCCGCCGCTTGCGGCCCCAGATCTGGACGGGGCCGAAGCCTTCATGTGGCAGGCCAATCCCGATCAATTGGTGCCGGTGGCCAAAGTTGCCCGGGTCGGGTTGGATCTGCTGGTCGGTGTGGACCGGGTGCGCGATATCCTGCTGGAAAACACCCGCCAATTCGCCAAGGGCCTTCCCGCCAACAACGCGCTGCTTTGGGGCGCGCGGGGGATGGGAAAATCCTCGCTGGTCAAAGCCGTGCATGGGGCGTTGGTGGCCGAGGGGCTGCCGCTAAAGATCGTTGAGGTGCAGCGCGAAGACCTTCCCAGCATCTCGCGGCTTTTGGCGATGCTGCGCGCTGCGCCGCATATCCGCTTTGTGCTGTTTTGCGATGATCTGTCCTTTTCCCATGATGATGAGCATTACAAATCGCTCAAAGCGGTGCTGGATGGCGGCATTGAGGGGCGGCCCGAGAATGTGGTTTTTTACGCCACCTCGAACCGGCGCCATTTGATGCCGCGAGATATGATCGAAAACGAACGCTCTAGCGCCATCAGCCCGTCGGAAGCGACCGAGGAAAAGGTCTCGCTCAGCGACCGGTTCGGGCTTTGGCTGGGGTTCCACCCTTGCTCGCAAGACGCGTATCTGACGATGATCCGCGGCTATTGCGAAGCGTATGGGGTTGAGATCGAGGAGGACAGCCTGCGGGCTGAGGCGATCGAATGGCAGGCCACGCGCGGGGCCCGTTCGGGCCGCGTTGCGTGGCAGTTCTTCATCGATCTTGCAGGCCGCCGGGGCGTCGCGCTGCGCTAAGATCCTGGCGGCGGAAGGCGGGGGATACCCCCCGCCAAACTGGCTTATTCGGTCAGATAGGGGACCGGATCGACACTATCGAGCCCTTTGCGCACTTCAAAATGCAAGAAAGGCGGCTCGCCAGCGCGCACTTCGGCGATTTGCTGACCGCGGCGCACCCGCGCGCCTTTCTCCACTTTGATATTGTCCACATTGGCATAGACCGTCAGCAGATTATCGCTGTGGCGCAGAACGATGATCGGCACTTGATCCACATCGCGGGTGATGGCGGCCACAGTGCCTTCATCGGCGGCGACCACTTGCGCGCCGGCTGCTGCGGAGAAATCAAGCCCTTCCTGCTGGCGGCGGGGATCATAGCCGCGAATGATCCGGCCCGAGACCGGGGTGAGCAATTTGGTGGTGTCCGATACGGCGGTGCGCTGATCATTCAGCGCGGCTGCGGGCGGTGTGGCCCCAGCGGCAGAGGCAGCGGCCACCGATTGCAGATCCTCCGAGGGTTGGGCGCTTGTGGAGCTTGGGGGTTGCGGGCTGGGGCTGCCCTCGCCCGGAGCAGAGGTCGCGCTGGCCGCCGCAGCACCAGAGGTGGCCACAGGGATCAGCAAAACCTGACCTTCGCGCACGGCCAAGGTTTCATCTAGCCCGTTCCAATCGGCCAAGGAGCGCGCGGAAACATTATAGAGCCGGGCGATGGAATAGGCGCTTTCGCCGCGCTGGACCGTGTGGCGCAGCGGTTGTTGGCCGCTTGGGGCGGGAGCGCTGGCAGTGGCAGAGCCGCTGCTTGTTGCGCTGCTGCTGCTTTCGGCGCGGTTCAGGGCAGCCCCTGCGGTGCTTGCGATACTGGTCTCAGCCGGGATGGTGCTGCCATCTCCGGGGATCAGGACCACTTCGCCGCCGGTAAACTGTTCCCCGGCGGGCAGGCCATTGGTGATGGCCACTTGCGGGGCCGATAGCCCGAGCCGCTCAGACAGGCTTTCAAGGGTCTCACCAGGCCGAGCAATGGCCACCTGATACCCTGGATAGGTGATCACGCCTCGGGCATCGGGATCTGGCCGCGGCGCTGTGGGCAGTGTGTTAGCTGGGGGGTTGATTTGGTTGCCGGGAATGCCGGGGATGGTGACACTGCTACAGGCCGCAGCCAGGGTCACAAAACCGAAGGACACAATGGCCCGGGGAAAAACGAATGCGTTTGCCATGCTCTCAATCCTCTGGCCAGATCGCGCAGCGCGACCGTCCACCTGTGTTTTTTTGCAGCCTCTAACAAATTTCTGCGCCCCACGGAAGAGAGCCACAGCCTTGCCCCGCTGTTTTCAGGTTAATCTTGGGGCATTCCGTCAATTAATGGGACAAAGCGCACTTCGCTGAGCTCATCGTAATGAAAACCTTGGGGGGTACGGCGCACTTTAATCAGGCGTTGGACCGTATCGGATTGGCCCACGGGCACGATCATAATCCCGCCTTCGCGCAATTGCGCCAAAAGCGGGCCGGGGGGATCTTCGGCCGCGGCAGTGATCAAAATCCGATCAAAAGGCGCTTGGCCGGGCAGGCCATGGGAGCCATCGCCGCAAAACACGGTGATATTGGGCAGATCCAAGGCGCGAAACAGTCTCTCGGCCGCATCGGCCAAAGGTTTGTGGCGGTCAATCGTATAGACCCGCCGGGCCAATTGGCTCAAGATTGCCGCTTGATAGCCCGAGCCGGTGCCTACTTCGAGCACCGTGTCCCGCGGCCCGATCTCAAGTGCTTCGGTCATCAGCCCGACAATCGAGGGTTGGCTAATGGTCTGGCCACACGCGATGGGCAGGGGGGTGTCCTCATAGGCGCGGTTTTCAAAGGTGCCGGTGACAAACAGCCCGCGATCGACCTTTTCCATGGCCGCCAAGACGCGATCATCCAACACCCCGTTTGAGCGGAGGTTAAAGACGAATTGCATAATCCTGGTGGCGTCATCCTCGCTCATTCAAGGCGCTCCCGCAGGGTGTCCAGTTGATCATAGGCGGTCAGATCCGCCCGCAGTGGCGTGACAGCGATATAGCCATCGATATTGGCGTTCACATCGCTGCCTTCCCCTGCATCAATGGCCTGGGGCCCGCCGCTGATCCATAAAAACCGCCGCCCCGAGGGCGAGTTTTGCGGCGTAACGGCGAATTTTACCTCTTTGCGGAACCCTTGCGCGGCAACTTTGATCCCTTTTACATCGGCTGCGGGCAGGGGCGGGAAATTTACATTGTAAAAGATCCGGTAGGGGTTTTGGTCCCACAGCCCCTTTTCCAGCAACGCGCGCACCGTAGCGGCCCCATGCTGGGCTGCGGCTTCAAACGGGTTGTCCAGATTGATCATGGCCGGGCCGTAAAATTGCGACAGGGCAATGGCGGGAACCCCTTGCAGGGCGGCTTCCATCGCCCCGCCCAAAGTGCCGGAATAAAGCACGTTCTCGCCGGCATTATTGCCCCGGTTCACCCCCGACAGCACCAGATCGGGCCGGGCCCCATCAAGCACATCATAAATCCCCGCCAGCACGCAATCGGCGGGCGAGCCCTCAGCCGCATAGCGGCGCGGTCCCATTTCGGCGATCATGGTAGGGTGGGTGTAGGAAATACAATGGCCTACACCGGATTGTTCAAAGGCTGGTGCCACCACCCAGACCTCGCCTTCGGGGCCTGCGATTTCGGCGGCGATGTCTTCGAGCACTTTCAGCCCTGGAGCGTTAATTCCGTCGTCATTGGTGATGAGAATGCGCATTTTCCGCCCCTTTGATCCTAATCGTCCTTAGGCCAGAGGGGGCGGGGCGGACAAGCGGTCAAGACCCTTGCCCGTGTCTTTGTGGCTTTGCGGTCAGCCTGTGACCATCGCGGTGATCCAGTCTTTGCGCGTCTCCAAAGCGGGCAGCGCCTCGCGCGATTCGCCGGGAAAGAACCGCGCCCGGACCGAGCTTGCCATGGGGTCGGGGGTGTGGATTTCCACTTTCGGGCCGGTCTTTAGGCTTTCTTGTTGCCAGCTGCGCGCCAGGGCGATTTGGGCGGCTTTGCTGGCCCCATAGCTGCCAAAGAATTTCTCGCCCCCGCGAGGGTCATCGAAAAACAATGCCCGCGCGCCTGCACGGGTTTTCAGAAGCGGGCTGACATAGGCAATCAGACGGCGCGTGGCTTCCACATTGGTGTCCCAGCTTGGGGTCCAATCCTTGTCATCGATCATATCGGTGGGGGTCAGCGGGGCCGCGTGAATGGCGGTATGCGCCCAAAGGTTCAGCCCGCCCCAACGCTCAAAGATCGAGCGGCATAGATGCTGCATCGCCGGGGCTTCGGTCACATCCATTGGGGCCAAGGTCGCTTGGCCGCCAACCGCTTTGATCCGGTCATCGAGCTCTTCCAGCCCGCCCACAGTGCGGGCCACCGCAATCACGTGAAATCCAGCTTCAGCCATCGCCAGAGCAAGGGCAGCGCCCAGCCCGCGGGAGGCACCAGTGACAAGGGCGGTCGGGGTCATATCAAGATCAGCCATGGCCGGGGTTTTGGCGCGCCTTTGGCCTGGGCGCAAGCAAACAGGCCAAGCCTGCCCTGCGGCGTGGCGTCAGGGCCGGGCCTGCACAGCAGCGCACAGGCATGGTTTTTTATGAGGGCGTCAGGAAGGCCGGGTTTATTCCGCGGCCTTCAGCTCAAAACCCCGTTGCAGCATATCTGCGGGGCGCACCGGGTAATCGCCTGAGAAACACGCATCGCAATAGCGCGGGGCATTGGCATTGCGGCCATCGGTTTCTCCCACCGCGCGATAGAGCCCATCAAGAGAGATAAAGCGCAGGCTATCCACACCCAGATGCAAGCGCATTTCCTCTTCGCTCATGGTCGAGGCCAGCAGTTTTTCTTTCTCGGGCGTGTCCACCCCATAGAAACAGGGCCAAGCCGTTGGGGGCGATGCGATGCGGAAATGCACTTCCTTCGCGCCGCTTTCCAAGATCATTTCCTTGATTTTGCGGCTGGTGGTGCCGCGCACCACGCTGTCATCCACCAAGATCACCCGTTTGCCTTCGATCAAAGCGCGATTGACATTCAGCTTGAGCCGCACGCCCATATTCCGGATCTGTTCGGAAGGCTCGATAAAGGTCCGGCCCATATATTGGTTGCGGATGATCCCCATGGCAAAGGGGATGCCGCTTTCCTGACTGAACCCAATCGCGGCGGGGGTGCCGCTATCGGGCACGGCGCAGACCAAATCCGCGTCCACCGGCGCTTCGCGGGCCAGTTCCACGCCGATCTGGCGGCGGGTTTCATAGACAGAACGCCCGCCCAGAATGCTATCGGGGCGCGAGAAATACACATGTTCAAAGATACAGAACCGGCTGGCCACGCGCTCGAATGGGAAATGGCTGACCACCCCATGTTCTTCGGTGATCACCACCATTTCGCCGGGCTCAATCTCACGCACAAATTCCGCGCCGATAATATCCAGCGCGCAGGTTTCTGAGCTCAGCGCCCAGCCATCGCCGACCCGGCCCAGCACCAGCGGGCGCACCCCCAGAGGATCACGCACACCGATCAGCTTGGTGCGGGTCATTGCGACCACGCTAAAGGCCCCTTCGACACGGCGCAGCGCGTCTTTCATGCGCTCGGGAATGTCCCGTTGCAGCGAGCGCGCCATCAGATGGATGATACATTCACTGTCGGAAGAAGATTGGAAAATCGAGCCACGCTCGATCAGTTCCCGGCGCAGGGCATCGGCATTGGTGATATTGCCATTATGGGCGATCGCTGCTCCGCCCATGGAAAATTCGCCAAAGAAAGGCTGCACATCGCGGATCGCGGTCGCGCCTTTATTGCCAGCGGTGGAATAGCGCACATGACCAATGCCGATCGAGCCGGGCAGGCTGTCCATGATCGCGGCACTGGTGAAATTATCGCGCACATAGCCAAATCGGCGCGCGGAATTGAACCCAAGCTCTGGGTGATAAGAAACGATCCCGCCGGCCTCTTGGCCGCGATGCTGCAATGCATGCATTCCCAGGGCTACGAAATTGGCAGCCTCAGCCGTGCCAATCACCCCAAACACGCCGCATTCCTCACGCAGCTTATCATCATCAAATGGGTGAGAGATCGGCCAGGCCGTCTGCTGCCCTTGAGCATCCCCAGATTGCGCCACGATGCTGTCCCCGAATCCGCTACCTCAGCCGCGCTCAGATATAGGCGCTTGGTTCAGAATTGTCACGAAAGGATCACAATTTCCCCTAGGTCGCGTAGCGTCTTGGCACAGCTGCTCGAGAACGTGACCTAAGTGCTTGTAAGCGTTAGGTTGTGGCGGGGTTGCTGCGGCTTTAGCAATGGTTGCAAAGCGCGCAAGGCTGTTACCCGTTGCAGGAGCCCACAAGCTCTTCATAACGCTCAACGATCCAGCCAGGGGCGTCATCGGGCACTTCTTCGTTCAAGCGATCCCCAAGATCTGACAGCACAATGGCGGTGCGCGAATTGTCCACCATGGGCACGGAGCCGCTGACCATGACCCGGTCATAGATAATGAGCGCGGCGATCACCAGGACCAGGCCGCGCAAGGCCCCAAAGAGAAAGCCCAATCCTTGATCCACGCCGCCCAAGGCCGAGCGCTGCACCAATGTGGAAAAGAGCGGGGTAAAGACCGAGACGATGATCAGCGCCACAGCAAAAACCACGCTAAAGGCCGCGATGATCGACAATTCGCAGCTGTCGCGCAGGAAATCGCCCACAAAGGGGATCTCTTTCACCAAGGGTTCGGCTGTGGGGGCAAAGAGAAAGGCCAAGATCGCGGCGGCAACCCAGCCTGCGATGGCCATCAATTCACGCACCAAGCCGCGGGAATAGGCGAGCAATGCAGAGATAACGATGACCGCGCCTGCGACCCCGTCGACAATCGTGAAGCCTTCCATATCGCCTGCCCCTAACTGTCTGACGCGCCGAAGGTTTGATCCACAAATCCCGCAAGGTCAGAATATTGCTGTGCCTCAATTGTTCCATCCGATGGGATCAATGTCCCAGCAGATAGCAGTGCTTTGCTGAAACCAAGTTTCCCGGCTTCTTTCAACCTGTTTTCAGACAGTCCCGCAGGTCTTAGGGCGCCCGATAGGCTCAATTCGCCGAAAACAACGGTGCCAGCAGGCAAGGGATTGTCGCGCACAGCCGAAAGCAATGCCGCAGCTACGGCCAGATCCGCAGATGGGTCAGAAACCCGCAACCCCCCGGCAATATTGAGATAAACATCCATTCCCGCAAAGCTGATCCCGGCGCGGGCATCCAGCACTGCGAGGATCATGGCCAGGCGCCCGGCATCCCAGCCCAAAACCTGACGTCGTGGTTGGCCCAGTGGCGAGGCTGCAACAAGGGCTTGGAATTCGCACAGCACCGGGCGGGTGCCTTCGATCCCGGCAAAGACCGCCGCGCCCGGCACAGGCGCGTCGCGATCGGTGAGAAATAGCGCGGATGGGTTGCGCACCTGGGCCAGGCCGCGCCCGGTCATCTCAAACACGCCGATTTCATCGGCCGGGCCAAAGCGGTTCTTCACGGCACGTAAAATCCGGTGGGCCTGGCCGCGCTCGCCTTCGAAATAGAGCACCGTATCCACCATATGCTCGACCACCCGCGGCCCGGCGATTTGGCCTTCTTTGGTCACATGGCCCACCAAGATCACAGCAATGCCCCGGCGTTTGGCGAAACTGACCAATTCATGGGCTGCGGCGCGCACTTGGCTGACCGAACCCGGCGCGCTGTCCACTGTATCTAGCCACATGGTTTGGATCGAATCGATCACCACCAGATCGGGGCGCTCGGTTTCCAAAGTGGTGAGGATATCGCGCAGATTGGTTTCCGCGCCCAGTTGCACTTTGGCGTCTTCCAGCCCCAAGCGACGGGCGCGCATGCGCACTTGGGCCGCGGCTTCTTCGCCCGAAATATAGATGGATTTCAGCCCTTTTTGCGCAAAGGCAGCCGTAGCTTGCAGCAACAGCGTGGATTTGCCGATGCCCGGATCGCCCCCAAGCAACACCGCCGAGGCGGCCACCAAGCCGCCGCCCAAAACCCGGTCCAGCTCGGCCACCCGGCTTTCTGTGCGCGGGGCGGGATCATCGGCGGCAGACAGATCCGAAAGTGCCACCGCCCGGCCGCGGGCTGCGCCCAGGCCTTTGCCTGGCCCGGTGCTAAGCCCGGCATCTTCGGTGATGGTGTTCCACGCACCGCAAGCATCGCAGCGCCCGGCCCATTTCGAGCTGCGCGCGCCGCAAGCGCTACAGGCGTAATTGTCTTTCTTTGCCATGCCCCGTCCTGCCGTAGGCGACGTGCCAAGGCAATGGGGATTAGATCCCGCCGCGCCAGGCCAGCACGGCCATGGTCAGACACAGGGTGCAGCCCAAGCGGATCAACTCCATGCGCTCACTGCTTAGGCAAATGCGGCTGACCTCAAGTTGAAGGCCGATCACCAGCCCGGCAGGTAAAACCACCGCCAAGATCGGGATGATCGAAGGCAGGCCCAACATAGCGCCGGCGAACACGCTGAACACCAAAAGCGATGAGAGCGGGACAAACACCCCCATCAGCCCCACAAAATGGCCCACATGGGTTTTTTGATCCTCCGCGCCGACCGCGCGAAACCAAGCCACTGTCAACACAGCGGCGTAACACCAAAGCATTAAAGAACAAAATTTCACAATAAGAATGGCGGACATATGCAAACTCCTCCTAAAGGCAGTTTAGTCACATATCTGTTACAAACCAAGAAATTCCTAACGGAAAGTTGGGATTGCGCAGTTTCCGCGCCGGTTGGGCACGCGGGCGGGTTTGCAGGGTGGGCTATCAATCGGAGCTAGTGGTTTGGTTTGCGGGCTGGCTGCGACAGGCGCATTGGCGCAATATCCCTTGGGGCCGCGGATCAAAAACACAGGCAGAAAACCTGCCGTTTGAACCGGGTTTGTGCTTAGCGCACGGCCTCTATCGGGCCTTCGGCGCGGCCATGGATGAATTGGCTCACATAAGGATCGGGGCAATGGTCAAGCTCGCCCACCGGGCCGGTCCATTGGATCACCCCATCATGGAGCATCGCCACCTGGTCCGCGATGGCGCGCACACTGGTCATATCATGGGTGATGGTCACAGCGGTTGCGCCCATCTCGACCACAATCTCGCGGATGAGATCATTGATCACCCCGGCCATGATCGGATCAAGCCCAGTGGTGGGCTCGTCAAAAAAGATGATCTCGGGATCCGCGGCGATGGCGCGGGCAAGCCCCACGCGCTTTTGCATCCCGCCGGACAGCTCAGCCGGGTAAAGATCGGCCACATCGGGTTTCAGGCCAACCCGGCGCAACTTTTCGATGGCCAATTCGCGGGCCTCGGCCCGTGGCCGTTTGAGAGAGCCGCGCAATAGGCGAAAGGCAACGTTTTCCCATACATGCAGACTGTCAAACAGCGCCGCGCCTTGAAACAACATACCAAACCGCGCCAGAAAACTGTCCCGTTCGGCTTTGGTGACATCTTGGCCATCGACCCGGATCACCCCTTGATCGGGGGTAACCAGCCCCAGCACGCATTTGATCGTCACCGATTTGCCGGTGCCAGAACCGCCGATGATCACCATGCTTTCGCCTTTGGGCACGGTCAGGTTCACCCCGCGCAGCACGTGTTTGCGGCCAAAGGATTTATGGATGTTCTCAAGCTCGATCATGCTGCGAAAAACGCCTCTGTCAGCAGGTAATTCGCGGCCAGGATCAGCACGCTGGCGGCCACGACCGCCGCTTTGGTGGCCGCGCCCACCCCTTGGGCTCCGCGGGCGGAATGCATGCCAAAGAAACAACCCATCAGCGCGATAAGAAAGCCAAACACCGCGCCTTTGACCAGGCCAGAGCCGATATCCCAGGGCTCAATGAAATCTACAGTGTTTTGTAAATAAGTGGCCGAGTTAAAGCCCAGCCTGGTGGTGCTGACCAAATAGCCGCCCATCACCCCGATCGTGTCGCCCACGGCCACCAGCATCGGCAGGCTCAAAGTGGCGGCCAAAACCCGCGGCGCGGTAAGGTATTTCATCGGATGGGTGGAGAGCGTGACCAGAGCGTCGATCTGTTCGGTCACTTTCATGGTGCCGATTTCGGCGGCGATAGAGCTGGCCACCCGCGCGGCGACCATCAGCGCGCCAAGCACTGGGCCAAGCTCGCGCAGCATGCCGATGGCGACGATCTGAGGCACCACGGATTCGGCGTTAAAGCGCGAGCTGCCCGCGTAGATTTGCAGCGCTAGGGCCGCGCCGGTAAACAGCGCCGTCATCCCCACCACCGGCAGGCTGTACCAACCGATATTGAGCAAAGCCTGGCCAAATTCGCGTGGATAAAAGGGCGGCGTGACCATATGGCGAAGCGCAGCCAGGGCAAATAGCGTCACCCGGCCGATGCTTGCGATGGCGCGCATGGTGGCGCGGCCCAGTTTGGCGACGGCGCCGATCATGCGGCCTCCCCGATCCAGACCCGGTCATAGCGCCCGCCCAGCGAGGTGAGGATTTCATAACCGATGGTGCCAGCGACCTCGGCCAGGGCATCGACTCCTTGATGGGGGCAGAGCAAATCCAGATGCGCGGGGCTGTGATCTAGATCCGTGACATCCACTGTGAGCAAATCCATGGAAACGCGCCCGGCCAAAGGGCAGGGTTGGTCGCCCGCCCAAAGCGTGGCGCGCCCGGACATGGCGCGGATCAGCCCATCGGCATAGCCCGCCGCAAGCGTTGCGATTTTGGAAGGGCGCTCGGCCACCCAAGCGGCCCCATAGCCCACCGATTCCCCCGGCGCGAGATCGCGGATTTGAATCACCGGCAAGGAGAGCTGCACCACAGGTTTGGCATCCATAAAGGGCGCGCCCCCGTAAAGCCCGACCCCTGGGCGGGTCAGATCAAAATGATAATCCGGCCCCAGCAATGTGCCGCCGGTGGCCGAGAGCGAGCGCGGCACGTCAATCCCATCGGTCATCTCGCGAAAGGCGCGCAGCTGCGCTTGGTTTTGCGGATGATCGGGCTCGTCAGCGCAGGCCAAATGGCTCATGAGCAATCGCGGGCTTTCCTTGAGCAGCCCCGGGCGCAGGGCGGCCCAATCGGCGGGCTCAATCCCAAGCCGGTTCATGCCGCTATCAAGCTGCACCCCGAAAGGTTTGCCCGGCAAATGCCCGCGATGGCGCACCATTTGCTCGGCGCTGTTCAGCATCGGGGTCAGTTCATAATCGCGCAGCAGCGGCGCATCACCGTCCATATGGCCCGAAAGCACGGAAATCTCGGGGCCAGCGCCAATCGCTTTGCGCAGCTCTTTGCCTTCCTCAGTCAGAGCCACGAAAAACTTGCGCGCACCGGCGCGGGCCAAGCATTGGCCCACCTCCGCGATGCCCAATCCATAGCCATTGGCTTTGACCACCGCAGCGGTTTCGGTGGTTCTGTCAGAAGCGGCATCCAGCGCGCGCCAATTCGCAGCGATGGCATCCCGGTCGATGGTCAGTGTTGCAGTGCCCATAGGCCGCTTGTGACAGGACAGCCGAGAGGGTCAAGCCCGTGCTGAGGGTCTGGGGATTTTTGGCAACGCCTTGGCGCGCGGTTTTCTGCCCTTTGGATCACTTTCCATTAGGGGCGCAACAGGCTAGACCGGCGCGCATCGCAAAGGTCTGGACCGATGACAGAAATTAGCCTGCATAATAGCGCCACCCGCGCCCGCGAGATCCTCGCGCCAATCGACCCGGAAAATATCCGTCTCTATGTTTGTGGGCCCACGGTCTATGACCGGGCGCATCTGGGCAATGCGCGCCCAGTGGTGGTGTTTGATATTCTGTTTCGGCTGCTGCGCCAGGTTTATGGGGAAAGCCGCGTCACTTATGTACGCAATTTCACAGATGTAGACGACAAAATTAATGCACGCGCAGCCCGAACCGGGCGGCCAATTCGCGACATCACGGACGAGACCATTGACTGGTTTCATCAGGATATGGGCGCGCTTGGGGTGCTGCGCCCAACCCATGAGCCGCGGGCCACAGATTACATCACCGGCATGATCGATATGATCGCCGCGCTGATTGAAAATGGTCATGCCTATGCGGCCGAAGGCCATGCGCTGTTTTCCGTGGGCTCTTATGAGGAATACGGGGCGCTTTCGGGCCGTTCGGTTGAGGATATGATTGCGGGCGCGCGGGTCGAAGTGGCCCCTTATAAGCGCGATCCGATGGATTTCGTGCTGTGGAAACCCTCTAGCGGGGATGAGCCCGGCTGGGACAGCCCTTGGGGCTATGGGCGGCCAGGCTGGCATATTGAATGCTCGGCCATGAGCCGAGAGCTTTTGGGCGAGAGCTTTGATATTCATGGGGGTGGCAAGGATTTGACCTTTCCCCATCATGAAAACGAGATCGCCCAAAGCCGCTGTGCTTGCCCGGAAGGCAATTTCGCTAAGATCTGGATGCATAATGAGATGCTCCAAGTGGAGGGCAAGAAAATGTCCAAATCCTTGGGCAATTTCTTCACCGTGCGGGATTTGCTCGACCAAGGCGTGCCCGGAGAGGTGATCCGCTTTGTGTTCCTCTCCACCCATTACCGCAAACCGATGGATTGGACCGAAGCGAAAGCGGCTGAGGCGGAAAAGGTCTTGCGCAAATGGTATGCGCAGATCGGCGATCACCCAGCGGGGGCCTATCCCGAGGCTTTGATTGCGGCTTTGGCCGATGATCTGAACACCGCAGGCGCGATGGCCGAATTGCATAAGCTTTCCAGCGCTGGGGATATGGCCGGATTGCGCGCGGGTCTTGAGCTGTTGGGATTGCTCGGGGCGGCGTTGCCCCAATGGGTCGCCGCGCCGGAAGTGGATCTGAGCGGATTTGCCGAGCAGCTTGGCGCATTGCGCGAGGCGGCGATGCAAAGCAAGGACTTCTCGGAAGTAGACCGCCTTAAATCGGCTTTGATCGAGGCCGGAGTTGAGGTGAAGATGAGCAAGCAAGGCGTTGAATTGGCTGCAAAGCCTGAATTCGATGCCCGCAAGCTGGAAGGACTGTCATGAGCCGCGAGCGCCTATATCTTTACGACACCACTCTGCGCGATGGGCAGCAAACCTTTGGCGTGCAGTTTTCCACTCCGGAAAAACAGCGGATCACCGAAGCGCTGGACGAGCTGGGCCTGGATTATATCGAAGGTGGTTGGCCTGGGGCGAACCCAACTGACAGCGCTTTTTTCGCTCAGGTGCCCAAAACCCGTGCGGTGATGACCGCTTTTGGCATGACCAAACGGGCCGGGCGCTCGGCGGAAAATGACGATGTGCTGGCAGGGGTGCTGAATGCGCGCACGCCGGCGGTCTGCCTGGTGGGCAAATCCCATGATTTCCACGTCACCCGTGCCTTGGGCATTGGACTGGACGAAAACGTGGAAAATATTGCGCGGTCGATTGCCCATTGTCGGGCGCAGGGGCGTGAGGCGCTGTTTGATGCAGAGCATTTCTTTGATGGCTACAAATCCAATCCGGATTACGCGCTGGAATGCGCCCGCGCGGCCTATGAGGCCGGGGCCCGTTGGGTTGTGCTTTGCGATACCAATGGCGGCACGCTGCCCGGGGAAATTGGCCAGATTGTCAGCGATGTGATCGCCGGTGGCATTCCCGGGGATCATTTGGGCATTCACACCCATGATGATACGGGCAATGCGGTGGCAGGCACTTTGGCGGCGATCGAGGCGGGGGCGCGTCAGATCCAAGGCACGCTGAACGGTTTGGGCGAGCGTTGCGGCAATGCCAATTTGACCACGCTGATCCCAAATCTGCTGCTCAAACCCGCTTATGCAGAGCGTTTTGAAACCGGCATCACCCAAGAGGCGCTGACCGGGGTGATGCGTATCTCGCGCCTATTGGATGATATTCTCAACCGGGTGCCCCTGCGGTCGGCCCCTTATGTGGGGGCGTCGGCCTTTGCCCATAAAGCGGGGCTCCATGCCAGTGCGATCCTGAAAGATCCCAGCACTTATGAGCACGTGCCGCCGGAAACCGTGGGCAATGCGCGCATCATCCCCATGTCGAACCAAGCGGGGCAATCCAATTTGCGCCGCCGGCTGAGCGAGGCGGGAATTGACGTGCCGCGCGAAGATCCGGCGCTGCCGCGTATCCTTGAGGTGGTGAAAGCCCGCGAATCTCAGGGCTATACCTATGACACGGCGCAGGCGAGCTTTGAGCTGATGGCCCGCGATGAGCTGGGCCTTTTGCCGGATCTGTTTGAGGTCAAACGCTACAAAGTCACCGTGGAGCGGCGCAAAAACAAATATAACCGCATGGTGAGCCTGTCCGAGGCGGTGGTTGTGGTCAAAATCGGCGATGAGAAAAAGCTCTCGGTCTCGGAAAGCATTGATGAGACGGGCCAAGATCGCGGTCCTGTGAATGCGCTTGCGCGGGCGCTGACCAAGGATTTGGGGCCCTACGCGCCTTATATCGTTGATATGCGCCTGGTGGATTTCAAAGTGCGCATCACCGATGGCGGCACCGAGGCGGTCACCCGGGTGATCATCGATAGCGAGGATGGCACCGGGCGGCGGTGGTCTACGGTGGGGGTGTCGGCCAATATAGTCGATGCGAGTTTCGAAGCATTGCTGGATGCAATCCTTTGGAAACTCATTAAAGATGGTGCGCAACCTGTTGAAAAGGTGGTGTCACTGGCGGGGCGAGGCGGAAAATGACCCTGCAAGCCTGTGCCGATATTCTGGCACAGGGGGATCGGGATCGTTTTCGCGCCACCATGGCTGCGCCGGTTGCGGCGCGCCGGGTGCTGTTTCCTATTTACGCCTTCAATGTGGAGGTGATCCGCGCGCCCTGGCTGGCCTCTGAGCCGCCGATTGCTGAGATCCGCTTGCAATGGTGGCGCGATGTTCTGGCAGAGATCGGGGCGGGTCAGCCCCCGCGCGCCCATGAGGTCGCTCAGCCGCTCGCGGGCGTCTTGGATGCAGAGGCGGCGCAGATCCTAGATGCACTGGTGGCCGCGCGCCGCTGGGATATCTATGCCGCGCCTTTTGAGGATGCGGCGCATTTCGCTGAATATCTTGAAGCCACATCTGCCGGGCTGCTTTGGGTGGCGGCCCGCGCTTTGGGGGCGCCAGCACATTATGAGTCCCAAATTCGCAGCTTTGGATGGGCGATGGGAATGGCAGGATTTTTGGCAGCGGTGGCAGAGCTGCGCGCGCGCGGGCGGCAGCCGCTTTTGAGTAGGCAAGATCAGGCAGTCAAATCCTATTCCAAAGAGGGGCTTGAGAGGCTTTCTTTATGTGATGGCCTTGCTAAATCATTGCCGTCAAAGGTTGCGCCTTGCTTGCTCGCGGGCTGGCAAAGTCAGGCGCTGCTACGGCGCGCCTATGCCCGGCCAGAGCGGGTGCGCGAAGGCAATCTGGCGCTGTCGGAGGCGCGCAAAGGCTTGATGTTATTATGGCAAAGCCGCTGGGTGCGGCCCGCTGCATAGGCGTTAGTCTTGATCAAGGTTTTCCGGGCGCAAACGCATCCAGAGCAGCGCCCCAAAGGCCAGCATCAAAAACGGGGCCATGGCCATATTCACCGCCGACCAGCCCGCCTCTGGGCTGCTGCCCGAGCAATTCATCAGCCC
>JAOXSB010000085.1 GCA_025800345.1 Mangrovicoccus sp.
ACAACCGCCAAAGCGGTTTTCTCGGCCAGGCGTTCTGCCTGGGCCAATACATGACCGGCCAAATTAAACGGCGCAGGGCAGGGCGCAAAGGGCCCGGTATCAATAACGGAAAGCATGGGGCCAGCTAGGCGCTCCTGCCAAGGGATGCAAGGCGGCGCTCAGTCCTGGGGCTCTTGCCACCACACATGGGGCATCCAGCCGGGCCAATCGCCATAGGCGGGCAAGGTCTCGGGAAAGCGCAGATCGCCGCGATAAGCGATGCGCGAGACATCGCCATACCAGAGCGGGATCACATAGCGCCCGGTGATCAAGATCCGGTCCAACGCGCGGGTGGCCGCGGTGAATTGCTCGCGCCCGTCAGCATTGAGCATGGTGTCGATCATCGCCTCAGCAGCAGGGCTGTCCATGCCCATCCAATTGCGGCTGCCCGGCTCGCTCACCCCGCGCGCGCCCCAATAAAGCAATTGTTCATTGCCTGGGCTCAGCGACAAAGCCCGCAAATAAAACGCCATCCCGAAATCATATGCATTGGTACGCTCGGTATATTGGGCATTATCCACCGTGGTCACCACGGGGCGGATGCCCAAACGCTCTAGGGCCTGCACATAGATATTGATGATCGCTTGATGATCTGTCGCGCCTTGGCGCAGCAAAATCTCAAAACTTAACGGCTCGCCTGCTGCATTGCGCAACTCACCTTCCACCGGGCGCCAGCCTGCGTCATCCAACAAGGCCATGGCTTTGCGAATGTTTTTGCGGTTGCGGGCGCTGCCATCGCTTTTGGGCAAAGCGTATCCGTCAAGCGCGCCAGGCAGCAACTCATCCGCAAATGGCTCTAGCAGGGTTTTCACCTCACCCTCAGCGGGGCCGTCCTGCATCCCCAAAACCGAATTGGCAAAATAGGATGTGATGCGCGGGTCGGCCCCGCCATTTTGGGTCTGAGCGATAAATTCATAATTGAACGCATGGATCAGCGCATCGCGCACGCGCCAGTCTTGAAACACCGGCAAGCGGGAATTCATCACCAAACCGCTGATGCCCGTGGGGCGTTCATGGCCGATCTCAGCGGTTTTGACCGCGCCTGCCGCCACTGCCGGGAAGGTATAGCGATCAGCCCAGCGCGCCGGGTTGCTTTCCCGGTAAAAGCTTAGCTCGCCCGCTTTGAAGGCCTCAAAAATCACGCCCGCATCAGCGAAGAAATCATATTGGATCACATCGAAATTATGCCGCCCGGCATTCAGCGGCAGATCCTTGCCCCAATAATCAGGATTGCGTTTGAGCACGAGCCGCCGCCCCGGTTCTGCCTCGGCCACCACATAAGGGCCGGTGGCAATCGGCGCGATCATAGAGCTTTCGGAAAAATCGCGCCCCTCAAACTGGGCTTTTTGGAAGATCGGGCGCATGCCCATGATCAGCGCAAGCTCTCGATCTGCGGTGTTAAAGGTCAAGCGCAGCGAGCGCGGGCCAGTGGCCTCGATCTTCTCGACCTTAGACCAGGAGCCGAGAAAACGAGGATGCCCTTGTGTGCCCAAAGTTTCATAAGACCAGATCACATCTTCCACGGTGACTGGGCTGCCATCGGAAAACGCCGCCTCTTCCCGCAGGGTGAATTCCACCCATTCGCGATTCGGCCCGGTTTCCACCGATTCTGCCAAAAGCCCGTAAAGCGTGAAGGGCTCGTCCAGCGTGCGCCCCATCAGGGATTCAAAAAGCAGCGCGCGCAACGCATAAGGCGCGCGGCCTTTCAGGATATGAGGGTTAAGGCTGTCAAAGCCGCCGCGTTCGCCAAATCGGATCATTCCGCCTTTGGGCGCATCGGGATTGGCATAGGGCAAAGACACAAAATCCGGTGGCAGAGCAGGGTCCCCATACATAGCTATGCCATGTTTGGGCTCGGCCTGGGCCCCCGGCACTGGGCATAGGGTCAACACTCCGGCAGTGATAATCGCCGCGCGCAAAGCTTGGATCGGGGTCATGATCATGTCCTGGGCTGCTCGTGTTTTCCATGCGCTAACAGACTATGCGGATTTTTAAAACTTAGGGCTTGGACCCTGTGGACAGTTTGCCTATATTAAATGCACTGCTCGATAGGTTTCTTGCCTGTATGAAACCTGCCTCAATAACTTGCGCCCGCTTCGTGCGGGCGCTTTTTTTGCTTAAGTAAAACAACGGCTTTTTCGCCGCGACGCAGCAATCATCCCCTAATCAGATCAAACCGTGGGACGCCATGCCCCCATAAGATGGGATGCCTCGTGATCTCCTTGCCAGGGCGGCATCGAGATGCAGATAAACTTGAGATCAGTGGCGCCGATATTGCGGTATTGAAACGCGGTGCCCACAGGAATGTCGATAGCGACGCCTGGATGCAACGCAGGGATGCGTTCCTCTTTGTCATCGCGGCGCCAAATCTCCCCCGCACCTTCGAGAATATACCAAAACTCACTGACACTCGCATGCACAGTGGCACGGTTAATCTGCCCCGGGGGCACAGTGCTGTGAATCATATTGCCATGCGCCCCTTCCATGATGAAGCGAATATCCGCCCCGGCCGGGGATGTTGCATCAGGCTGTTCCGGTAAGATCGTTTCTTTCATGGTTCATGGCCCTTCCTAAAGCGCTAAATTTCCAAGCGGCTGGCAAAGTGCGCCAAGATCACCGCCGCGATCTCTGCAAATGGCGAAACAATCACGCCTCGCGGCCAAGTTTCATCTGTCCTTCGCAGGGCAAGCCTATAAAGTTTCATCATAACTTTTGATTCAAGGGGGGACAGGCATGTCGCTTTCGGGAAAAACTGCGGTCATTACCGGCTCTAATTCTGGCATCGGGCTGGGCATTGCCCATGAGCTGGCCAAGGTCGGCGCAAATGTGGTGATCAATTCATTCAGCGACACTGATGAAGATCACGCTTTGGCCAAAGCCATCGCCGATGAGCATGGGGTTGAGTGCCGCTATATTCAGGCGGATATGTCCGATGGGGATCAGTGCCGCGCATTGATTGAAAAAGCGGGCAGTTGCGATGTCTTGATCAATAATGCGGGCATCCAACATGTGGAGCCCATCGACAAATTCCCCGCCGCCACATGGGATCGTATCATCGCGATCAATATGAGCTCCGCCTATCATACCACCGCTGCAGCGCTGCCAGTGATGCGCGCCGCAGGCTGGGGCCGGGTGGTCAATATCGCCTCGGCCCATGGGTTGACCGCATCTCCCTTTAAATCAGCCTATGTGACCGCCAAGCACGGGGTGGTGGGCATGACCAAAGTGGTGGCCCTAGAAACCGCCGAGGAACCGATCACCGCCAATGCGGTATGTCCTGGCTATGTGCTGACCCCGCTGGTGGAAAAGCAGATCCCCGACACCATGAAAGAATATAACATGACCCGCGATGAGGTGGTGCGGAACGTGTTGCTGGAACGTCAGCCGTCTAAAGAATTTGCAACTGTCGAACAAATGGGCGGCACAGTGGCGTTCTTGTGTTCGGATGCAGCGGCACAGATCACCGGCACCACGATCAGCGTCGACGGCGGCTGGACCGCTCTCTAATAGTTGAGAGGCCGGGTCCGCGCTTTCCGGTAGCCTTTGGTTGACGAAAGTAACTAGGAAAACGCCATGCCCCGCCGCAGCAATACCAAGAAAATCAACCTCGCCCTACAAGGGGGCGGGGCCCATGGGGCTTTCACCTGGGGCGCGCTGGACCGTTTGCTTGAAGATGAACGGATCGAAGTGGACAGCATCACCGCCACCAGCGCTGGCGCGATGAATGCCGCCGCTTTTAAGGCCGGGTGGATCTCGGGCGGGCGCGAAGGCGCGCAAAAAAGCCTAAAGAAATTTTGGATGGGGGTGGCTGGGCTCGACAGTCTTGGCGGGGATTTGGTCAGCGAATGGCTGCGCATCGTCTCGCCCTCCACGGAAATGCTGTCCAGACTTGCAGAGCTGAACCCGATCACCTGGGGCACCGAGGCCATGACACGGGTCTTTTCCCCCTATCAGTTCAACCCAATGGGGTATCACCCGCTGCGCAAAGTCGTGGATGAGATGCTCGCGGTGGGGGATGTGTGCAGCGACGCGGCGCTGCCCCTTTATATCGCCGCCACCAATGTGCGCACGGGCAAGGTCCGGGTCTTTGCGGGCCAAGACGTGACCACCGATGCGATCCTTGCCTCGGCCTGTTTGCCAACCCTATTCCAAGCCATCGAGATCGATGATCCCCTGACCGGCAAATGCGAAGCCTATTGGGATGGGGGCTTTATGGGCAATCCATCGCTCTTCCCGCTATTCTACCGCTCTGAATGCCGCGATGTGTTGATCATTCATATCAACCCGATCGAACGCGAAGACCTGCCCGTTACCGCCACTGAAATCCTCAACCGCGTCAATGAGATCAGCTTTAACGGCTCGCTTTTGCGCGAGCTGCGCACCATCGATTTGGTCAACCGCTTGAAAGAGGCCCATTTGCTGGCCGAAGATCAAATGACGGAAAACCGGATCCATTCGGTGCGCGATGATGCCTTTATGAGCAAGCTGGGCGTGGCCTCAAAAACCACGCCGAACAAAGCGCTGATGCTCCAGCTTCATGATGCGGGCCGGGTGCAGATGGGCGAGTTCCTCAAAGATCATTTCGATGACATTGGCGTGCGGGCGACGGTAGACCTGCGGGCGATGTTCGGCTGGGCCGCGGGGCTCAGCGTCGAGGAAGAAGATCTGTTCTCGCCGCCAAAACCCAATTGATCCAGATTATGGGGTGGCCGAGCGCGCGCCATTAACGTTAATGCCTACCCCTAAGCTACGCATTAAGGCTCCCTATGGATCTCGCTCTACGCGCGGTGAAATATAAAATTTGGTTGAAACTCGTCGAGTGCGCTCTCATCCTCGCACTTATTCTGATCGGCGAAGGATACAGTGGTTTTGCACTTACGATATTGTTGTTATATCTCGGCATCATAGGCACTTTGTATTTGGTCCACATTGGATTGCGCCGCGGGCTACCCTGGGTCGCGGTTTTCTTAGCACTGATCTGCCTTCTGGATTTTTTCATCACGACCGTCGGCGGTGTTGGCTTTCGCAGCGTGATAAGCATGATAGATGCAGTTTTGTCTTTCGTGGCAATTTGCGGCGTTTTCATCTGGCTGCGCGAGCGCAGCATCGCCAGACAAACCGCCCGGTCAGTGGCCGACCCGCCTGCTTAGCGCATCCGGTGGCCTGGATCGCGGCGGCGGCTGAAGGGATCGCTTTCGCCCTCTTCGGCGCGCTTCGCCAAAGCCTCGTTTAAGGCTTGTTCAGCGCTGCTTTGCCGATGGGCTTGCGCCTTTGGCACGCCAGCATCAAAGCGGGGGGTCGCAAGGGCATCGGGGTCGGGAAGCCCGTCGGCTTCATTGGGATAGACCAGCCCCGCCGAGATCACCAATTTCGCCGCATCTTCCACGCTCATATCCAGCTCGATCACATCGGATTTCGGAAAGAACAGCAAAAACCCCGATGTGGGATTGGGCGTTGTGGGCACAAACACGCTCATGAGTTGCTCATCAGTGGCGGCCACGCGATTGACCTCGCCCTTGGCTGAGGTCGAGATAAACCCGATGGCCCAGATCCCTTTGCGCGGGTATTCCACCATACAGGCTTTGTCGAAACTGGTATCTTGCTGGGCAAAGACCGTCTCGGCGATCTGTTTCAGCCCCGCATAGATCGAACGGACCACGGGCAATTGATCCAGAACGCTTTCCGCCCAGGTGATGAACGAGCGCCCGATAAGACCTTTGGCGATCCAACCGACAATCACCGTGAAGATCAGGAAAAAGATGATCCCCACGCCGCGCAGATTGATGCCGATATATTGTTCAGGCTTCCAGACATCGGGCACCAAGGGCAAGACAACCCCATCGACCCATCCCATCACGGTCCAGATCAGATAGGCTGTCAAACCAATGGGCGCGATCACCACAATTCCGGTGATAAAGCTCGAGCGCAGATTGGCCAGAAACCCAGGCTTGCGCCGGGCCAGCTCGCCAATCTCTTTCAGATGAGGGTCTTTCATCGCCGCACGTACCGCCCTGATCTATCAAACATTGAATTTAGGGCGCTCGAAAGCGCGGCGCAACTTTCTGCAATACCGCGTTAATTTCGCCTTCAAGCCACTATGGCCTGGGCGATCTGCGCCGCAACGCAGGCATTGTGACGCACAAGAGCGATATTCGACGCCAAAGACTGCCCCTGGGTCAGCTCTTTGATCCGCGCCAGCAGATAGGGCGTGACCGCTTTGCCGCGCACGCCCTGGGCATCGGCTTCTTGCTGGGCTTGGGCAATGATCGGTGCCAGCACCTCATGGGGGATTTCAGCCTCCGCTGGGATCGGATTGGCAATCAGCACCCCGCCCGATTGCCCAAGCGCCGCCCGGGCGGCCATCAGCCCGGCAACTTCTTCCGCGCTGTCAAGGCGCAGCGGCGAGGCCAGCCCCACATCCCGCGACCAGAACCCCGGAAACGCGTCTTGGCCCAGGGTGACCACGGGCACGCCGAGGGTTTCCAGCACTTCCAGGGTTTTCGGCAGATCCAAAATCGCTTTGGCCCCGGCACAGACAACCATGACAGGGCTGATGGCGAATTCTTGCAAATCAGCGGAAATATCAAAACTGTCTTCGGCCCCTTGATGCACCCCGCCAATGCCGCCAGTGGCAAAAACCTCAATCCCGGCCTGAGCGGCGCAGAGCATGGTGGCAGCCACGGTTGTGGCGCCAGTGCGCCCGCTGGCCAGACAGGCCGCAATATCGGCGCGCGAAACCTTAAGCGCATCGGGGGTTTGGGCCAATGCCTCTAGGGCGGCGTCTTCCAACCCGATCTTAATGCGCCCGCCCATTACAGCGATGGTGGCAGGCACCGCGCCTTGCGCGCGGATATCAGCCTCGACCTGCCGAGCCATGGCCAGATTGTCGGGCCAGGGCATGCCATGGGTGATGATGGTGCTCTCCAGCGCCACAACCGGCTGACCCGCGGCCAAAGCCGCGCCCACTTCAGGCGCAATCTCTAAAATCTCGCTCATGATCTGGCCCTTATTCCTGATCGGCGTCATCGCCAGAGACATAACTGGCGGCGGCTTGCACCGCTGCCTCTAACGCATAGGCGCGCCCATGGCCCACCAATTCTGCCGCGATATGCGCCGCCATAAAGGTATCGCCCGCGCCAGTGATCCGTTTGGCATGTATTTGCGGGGGCAGGGCGCGATGCATTTCGTTGGCGCAAGCATCGCTGCAAGCCTGCGCACCATCGGTGATCAGCACCCGCGCCGCGCCTTCTTGCACAAAAGCCCCAGCCGCAGCGCCGCTATCGGCGAAACTGCGGTTCAAGATCAGCTCGGCTTCGGTGCGGTTGATATAAAGCGTAACATTGGGGCGCGAGAGCAGGGGGCGCAAGCGCGAGGCTTTGCCCGGCGAGGCCGGCACCACCCGCAAATCCGCTGCGGCCAGAACCGGTGCTAGGTGGCCATGGGCAATCTGAGCCAAAAGCTCTGGCGATAGGTTCCCGTCCAGCACAATAGGGCCCGCCCAGGGCGCGCTATCGCTGGCCAAACGCCCATCGCGCAGCGGGGCCAGGATCGCCGCCCCAGCACGTTCAAGCGAGCCCGCATCAGCAATCGCCGCGATCAAGCCATTGGCCCCTTCGATGGCCATATAGCGATCGGTGGGCAGGGATGCATCGCGATGGGCAAAGCCTGCCTCCACCCCCAATGCCTCGCAGGCGCGGATCAGCTCTTGGCCCTCACGGTCATGGCCAATGGCACTGAGCACCCCAGGGCGCAGTCCGAAACGGATCAATGTCATGGCCACATTCATCGCCACACCGCCGGGCAAACGGGTGATCTGGCCCGGCACATCATAGCCCAGCTCCATCGCGCGCTGATGTCGCCCGATCACATCCCACAGCACCGAGCCGATGCACAGAATGTCCAAACCGCTGCTCATGCAATCCCTCGCGCCTTGCCTTATGCTCTCCCTGACCTGGCCGCGCAACTCATGCAAGCCCTCAGATCCCCGGCAAATGCCTGGAATGACCCGGCCCAAACGCCTATTGGAGCCCAAAGGCGCTATTTTGCGCCCGCTTGGCATGGTTTGCTCTGATTTTCGCGTATTTTGCCCTTGTGGGGCGGGGCAAACCCGTCTATGCGCAGCTCCACTTCGCAGGCGGGGTCGGGCCGCCGGGGGAGACATCCCCGAACGGTCCACCGGTTGAGACATATGTCTCTGAACACTCCGCCAAGGCATAAACCGGAAAGGATCAGGCCATGGCCGTTGATTTCACCATGCGCCAGCTGCTCGAAGCTGGTGTTCACTTTGGTCACCAGACCCAGCGTTGGAACCCCCGTATGGAGACGTTTATCTACGGCTCCCGTAACGGTATCCACATTCTCGATTTGACCCAGACCGCCCCGATGCTGGACGCGGCTCTGAACGCCATTCAGGAAACCGTCGCCAAAGGCGGCCGCATCCTGTTCGTCGGCACCAAGCGTCAGGCCCAAAAGCCAGTTGCTGAAGCCGCTGAGAAATGCGCGCAATACTACATGAACCACCGTTGGCTGGGCGGCACGCTCACCAACTGGAAAACCGTGAGCCAGTCCATCAATCGCCTCAAGGCGATCGATGAGCAAATGGATCTGGGTGCTGAAGGCCTCACCAAGAAAGAGCGCCTGGGCATGGAACGCGAGCAAGCCAAATTGCAGGCCAGCCTCGGCGGGATCCGCGAAATGGGCGGCGTGCCGGACATGCTGTTCGTCATCGACGTGAAAAAAGAAGACCTGGCCATCGCCGAAGCCAAAAAGCTGGGCATCCCGGTTGTCGCCATCGTCGACACCAATTGCAGCCCCGATGGTGTGGATTACATCATCCCCGGCAATGACGACGCAGCCCGCGCCATCGCGCTTTACTGCGATCTGGCGGCCCGCGCTGCTCTGGACGGTATGACCGCTCAAATGGGCGCTGCTGGTATTGATCTGGGCGCCTTTGAAGAAGGCTATGCCGAAGAGATCGCCGCCGAAGAAGCTCTGGCCGCCGAAGGCGAAGCCGTGGCCGAAGAGGCCGCTGGCGAAGAAGCCCAAGCCCAAGCCTAATCGGGCATGTTTCTCAGCCTGGCACGCCGGGCTGTTACATATTTGACACCCGCGGCGGATAGCACCGCCGCGAGGCTGCACACAAAAAATCAGGAGAGCCCACCATGGCAATCACAGCTGCATTGGTGAAGGAACTGCGCGATCGTACCGGCGCAGGCATGATGGACGCCAAAAAAGCGCTCACCGAAACCGAAGGCGATATGGAAGCCGCCATCGATTGGCTGCGCACCAAAGGCCTGGCGAAAGCCGCGAAGAAATCCGGCCGTACCGCCGCTGAAGGCCTGGTGGCCGTGTCCGTCGAAGGCGGCAAAGGCATCGCGGTAGAAGTGAACTCGGAAACCGATTTCGTTGCGAAAAACGCCGAATTCCAGGAAATGGTGGCCGGTATTGCCGCTGCTGCCCAAGGCGTTGCCGATGTGGACGCGCTGAAAACCGCCAGCCTGGGTGAGAAAACCGTCGAGGAAACCATCACCGCAAAGATCGCCACCATTGGCGAGAACATGTCTTTGCGCCGCATGGCGACCCTCGAAGGCGCTTCGGTGATCTCTTACGTGCACAATGCTGCCGCCCCCAATATGGGTAAAATCGGCGTGCTTGTGGCGCTGAGCGGTGACAATGCCGAATTCGGCAAGCAGGTTGCCATGCATGTGGCGGCCATCAACCCGGCATCGCTGTCCGAAGATGATATCGACCCGACCCTGGTTGAGCGCGAAAAAGCCGTTTTGACCGAGCAAGCTCGCGAAAGCGGCAAGCCCGAGAACATCATCGAGAACATGATCAAGGGCCGGATGAAGAAATTCTTCTCTGAAGTGACCTTGCTAAACCAAGCCTTTGTGATCAATCCCGACCTGACCGTTGCGGCCGCTGCCAAAGAAGCGGGCGTGGAAATCACCGGGTTTGCGCGTCTTGAAGTGGGCGAAGGCATCGAAAAAGAAGAAGAAGATTTCGCCGCCGAAGTGGCCAAAGCCGCTCAGGGCTAATCTCTCTTCTCATTGTGATTTTAAGCGGGCGGCCCCTTGGTCGCCCGTTTTCTTTTTAGCGCGCTTATCCGCTGAGGTGGCCGTGCAAAGCCCGGATCGCCAGCCCATAACCGGCAGGGCCAAAACCGCAGATCTGGCCAATGGCCACTGGTGCAATCCAGCTTTTGTGGCGAAAGCTCTCCCGCGCATGGATATTGGACAGATGCAGTTCCACCACCGGCATTTCGGTGGAGGAAATCGCATCCATCAACGCGATAGAGCTATGGGTATAGGCCCCGGCATTTAGTACGATCCCGTCGCAGGTGCCGCGCGCTTCATGGATCGCGTCGATCAAGACACCTTCATGATTTGATTGCAGAAAATCGAGCTCCACCCCCAGATCCTCGGCCAAAGCACGGCAGGAGCTTTCGATATCGGCCAAGGTGGTATGGCCGTAAATCTCGGGCTGGCGCGTGCCCAGCAGGTTCAGATTGGGACCGTTGAGAATGAGAATATGCATAGCTGCCCCTAAGATCGGCGATTTGGACTGACCCTAAGGGGCTGCGGCAAGCACTTCAACTTCCACAAGAAATTCCGGACGGGTAAATCCCGAAACAATCACCAAAGTAGAGGCGGGCAGGCGGGTTGCCTCTGCCAGCCAGGCATCGCGCGCGCCCATATACCCGGCCATATGGGCGCGATCCGTGACAAAGGCATTGATCCGCACGGTATCGCTGGGGGTCATATCTGCGGCGGCTAAGATTGCGGTGATATTGGCAAAACACAGCTGCGCTTGGGCCTCGGCGCCCTCGGGCACTTGGCCCGCCGCATCAAGCGCCAATTGCCCCGATGTGGCCACCAACCTGTGCCCAGCGGGGATCTCGACCCCATGCACATAGCGCGCAAAAGGCGGTGCGATCCCGCTTGGATGTAATTCAGACACCATCACTCATACTCCGTTAAGCTTCCAGATTTTGCATATGAATTGACCAAATGCAGCAATTGTGAGCATATTTTCCGGGCAGAAGCCCAGGATTGTATACATTGTGCTGGAACCATTTGAGCCTGCGCGCTGAGCTAAGGCAAGACCGTCGAGGTCCAGCCTCAAACATGGAGACACGCACCGATGACCTTCAAGACATTCGCCCTGGCAACCACTGCGATCCTGGCCAGCGGCGCCGCCAGCGCCAATGAGAAAGTCGTGTTCGGCACCAATTGGCTTGCCCAGGCGGAACATGGTGGGTTTTACCAGTCGGTCGCTGATGGCACCTATGCCGCTTGTGGGTTGGACGTCGAGGTGATCTCGGGCGGGCCGCAGGTGAATAATCGCGCTTTGATGCTGGCCGGAAAAATCCAATTCCATATGGGCGGCGATATGCTGCAAGCCTTCAACGCGGTGAAAGAAGGCATTCCCGTGGTCTCGGTGGCCGCGATTTTCCAAAAGCACCCGCAAGTGATCCTGGCCCATCCTGGCAAAGCCGATAGCTGGGAAGAGCTCAAAGACCTGACCCTGCTGATCGGCGATAATGGCTTTACCAGCTATTACCAATGGATGATCTCGGCCCATGGCTTCACCGTAGAGCAGCGCCAGCCATACACGTTCAACCCCGCGCCTTTCCTGGCTGACCCGAAAATGGGGATGCAGGGCTATCTGAGCTCTGAACCTTATGTGGTGGAAACCGAAGGCGGGTTTGAACCCAATGTGTTTTTGATCGCCGATGCGGGCTATTCCACCTATGCCACCACGATCGAAACCATGGCCGACACCATCGCGGAAAAGCCTGAAATGGTAAAATGCTTTGTCGAGGGCTCGATCAAAGGCTGGTATAACTACCTTTATGGGGACAATCAGGCCGCTGATGACATGATCCTGGCAGCCAACCCGGATATGACCCAAGACAAGATCGATTATGCGATCAGCAAAATGCTTGATGCGGGGATCGTCGATAGCGGTGATGCGGAAAGCTTGGGCATCGGCGCGCTGACCGAAGAAAAAGTCGGCGATTTCTACGCGAAAATGGTCGAAGCGGGCGTGATCGAAGACGGGCTCGACTGGCAAGCCTCCTTCTCCACTGCATTCGCTAATGCAGGCGTGGGTATGGATCTAAAACCAGCTGAGTAAATTGCTCCCATAAGCCCCGGGCGCGCGGCATCCTTCGTGCGTCTCCCCCCGTGATGATGAGTGCAATGCGAAACCTCCCCCCATTGGGCGCGCGCCCGCCCGTGTTGGAAATGGCGCAGGTGAATAAAACCTTTGGCCGAGATGTGGTGGCGCTTGATGGCATGTCCTTAACCGTCGGGCAGGGGGATTTTATCTCGCTTCTTGGCCCGTCCGGTTGCGGAAAATCCACCGCTCTTCGGTTGATTTCGGGGCTGATGTCCCCGACATCCGGGCGCATTGATTGGTCCGGCGGGCAAGCCCAAGGCGATTTGGGCGTGGTCTTTCAAGAACCCACATTGATGCCTTGGGCCACGGTGGCCCAGAATGTCTATCTGCCATTTCGCCTGCGCAAGCAAAGCTATGAAAGCGTCAAGGACGAGATCTTGGATGCACTGCGCTTGGTGGGGCTGGAGAAATTCCTCAACGCCTATCCGCGAGAGCTGTCGGGGGGGATGAAAATGCGCGTCTCCATCGCACGGGCCATGGTCACCCATCCGCGGCTGATCTTGATGGATGAACCCTTTGCCGCGCTGGATGAAATCACCCGCCATAAGCTCAATAATGACCTTCTGGCCCTGAAATCCAAAATCGGCTGCACTGTGATTTTCGTGACTCATTCGGTGTGGGAATCGGTGTTTCTGTCCGACCGGATCATTGTCATGGCGGCGCGCCCTGGTCGGGTTATTGAGGAATTACAAGTGGATGCACCTTATCCACGAGGCGAAGCGTTTCGCACCTCGCCACAATATGCCGCCCATTGCAAAGCGGCCTCAGATGCGCTGCACCGCGCAATGGAGGCCGCATGAGCCAAGCGCGAACATCCCCCGTTGATGCCGATGAGCGCCGCCAATTGCGCTTGGCGCGCCTGGAAAAAATCGCTCGCTACGCCCTGCCAGTGCTGATGATGGCATTCTCGATTTGGCTGTGGAACTGGATCGTCACCGCCAACAATATCCCCCATTACATCCTGCCGGGGCCAGGCAAGGTTTGGGACAGCCTGGTCAATGATTGGCCGATCTTGTCCCAAGCCGCGCTGCTCACCGCGAAAACCACTGTGCTGGCCCTGATCTTTGCGGTGCTGGGCGGGGCCGGGCTTGCGATCCTCTTTAACCAGTCGAAATTGCTGGAAATGTCGCTCTACCCCTATGCGGTGATCTTGCAGGTCACGCCGGTGGTTTCCATTGCGCCGCTGATTTTCATCTATGTGGAAAGCAAAACCGCAGGCATGTTGCTATGTGCTTGGATTGTTGCGTTTTTTCCGGTTCTTAGCTCGACAACTTTGGGGCTAAACTCGGTCGATCACAATCTGCGCGATCTTTACAAAATCTATGGGGCCTCGCGCTGGCAAAAGCTGTGGATGCTGCAATTGCCTTCGGCCTTGCCCTATTTCCTGGGCGGGCTGAAAATTGCCGGTGGCCTGAGCCTGATCGGCGCTGTGGTGGCCGAGCTGGTGGCCGGCACGGGCGGGGTTGGCGCAGGTTTGGCGGCGCGGATCCAAGAAGCAGGCTATCGGCTCAATATCGCGCGCATGTTTGCCGCGCTTAGCATGGTCGCGGCCATGGGCGTGTTTATCTTTGCCGCGCTCTCGGTGCTCAGTCATCTATTACTGCATAAATGGCACGAAAGCGCCATAAAGAGAGAGACATAATGGGCTTTCTTAATCTACCCGAAGGCCCTGTGACCCTGGCCAATGCGACCCTGCCTGCCTGCGTTCTGGGCCAGCAAGGCGATTTCACCCGCGGTGATCTGCATATCGCCGAGGGGCGGATCAGCGATCAGCCTGGCCAGCGCATTGATATGGGCGGGGCGATGATCTTTCCCGCTTTCGTGGATATGCATACCCATCTGGACAAAGGCCATATCTGGCCCCGCGCCGCAAATCCTGATGGCACATTCATGGGCGCGCTGACCACGGTGGGCACTGATCGCACAGCCAATTGGACCGCTGAAGATCTGCGCCGACGCATGGAGTTTTCCCTGCGCTGTGCCTATGCCCATGGCACAAGGGCCATTCGCACCCATTTGGACAGTATCCCGCCGCAAGAGCAAATCACATGGCCGGTCTTTCGCGAGCTACGGGCGGATTGGTCAGATAAAATCACGCTGCAAGCGGTCAGCCTGGTGGATTCCGCGCGCTGCTATCCCGGCGGGCCCATCGATGGCATCGCCCAGATCGTTGCCCAAAGCGGCGGCGTGATGGGGCTTGTCACCACCCCGGATAAGGATCTTTCCGACCGGCTACGTCATTTCTTTTCTCTATGTGAAAAAAATGGGTTAGAAGCGGATTTTCATGTAGATGAAACCGGCGATCCCAATGTTGCCACCCTGCGCGAGATCGCGCTTGCGGTGATTGAAACGGGCTTTATGGGCAAGGTCACTGTGGGCCATTGTTGCTCGCTTGCGGTGCAAGAGCCAAGCGAGGCCGCCCGCACCATGGATTTGGTGGCCCGCGCCGGGCTGCATGTGGTCAGTCTGCCCATGTGCAACATGTATCTGCAAGACCGCGCCCGCGATGATCGCAGCACCGCCACGCGCACGCCTCGATGGCGCGGTGTAACCCTGGTGCACGAGCTTAAAGACCGGGGCGTAAGTGTTTCGTTTTCATCTGATAATACGCGCGATCCTTTCTATGCTTACGGGGATCTCGATATGCTCGAAGTGATCCGCGAGGCCACGCGGATCGCTCATCTGGATCACAGTGATCCCGATTGGCTGCGCGCCTTTACCCTGAACCCGGCACTGGCCTGCGGGTTTGAAGCGCCCAGCTTGGCCCCAGGCGCGCCTGCGGATCTGGTCATCTGCAAAGCCCGCAATTGGACAGAACTGCTCGCCCGGCCGCAATCGGATCGGGTGGTGCTGCGCGCCGGGCAGGTGATCGATACCAGCTTGCCCGATTATGCCGAACTTGACGATCTCATGGAGCTTTCATGACCCCCAATATCGCAGCCGCCAAAGCCGCGCTTTCCCAGTTTGACCTGGAAGAAAACCCCGCAGCGATCAAAGCGAAAAGCCGGGATTTCTTTTGGTATTCGCCCGTGCTGAAAGAACGTTTGGACCATGTGCTCGGGGATTTCGTGGTTAATCCGCGCTCGGAAGCTGAAGTGATCGAGATCCTAAGGATCTGCCACGAACATGGCTGTCCGGTGACCACACGCGGGGCGGGCACAGGCAATTACGGCCAGGCCATGCCCCTTGCGGGCGGCTGTATCATGCATTTGCACCGCATGAATGCGGTCAAAGAGATTGCGCCAGGCCGGGTGGTGGTGGAGCCCGGCTGCACCCTGAAAGAGCTTGATACCAAATGCAAAGCCGAGAGCGGGCAAGAGCTGCGCATGATTTCCTCCACCTGGTCCACGGCCACAATCGGTGGGTTTATCGCCGGAGGCTCGGGCGGCATTGGCTCTTGCACCTGGGGCGCGTTGCGCGATTTGGGCAATATCCTGCGCTTGCGGGTTGTGACCATGGAAGCCGAACCGCGGATTTTGGAGTTTACCGGCGCAGATCTGGCGCGGGTGTCTCATGCCTATGGCACCAATGGTATCATCACCGAGATCGAAATGCCCCTGGCCCCGGCCTATGATTGGGTGGAGATTTTCGTCACAGCGCCGGATTTCCCATCTGCCACCGCAATGGCCCAGGATCTGGGCAATGAAGACGGCATTCTGATCAAGCTTGCCAGCGTGTTCGAGGCCCCCATCGCCTATGATTATTTCCAGCGCGTGCGCCCCCATATCGACGCGGGTAGCACGGTTTTGGGGCTGATGATCGCCCCCCATGCCATGGATGGGTTTGAAACCTTCCTGGCGGCGCGCCCGGGAATGGAGATGATCTGGCGCTCAGATCAGCCCAATTGGGATCGCGCGCCGGGCCCGGTCTTTGAATATGGCTGGAACCACACCACCTTGCGGGCGCTAAAAGTCGCGCCGCAAACCACTTATTTGCAGGTGCGCTATGGCTATCCAGACCATTTGGAGCTGATCGAGAAAATCCGCGCGGCTTTTCCTGGGGGCGAAGTGCTCCAGCATTTGGAGCTGATGCGCGAGAATGGCAAATGCATGTTCGCAGGGCTGTCTTTGGTGAAATTCACCACCGAAGAGAGGCTTGATGAGATCATCCGTATCCATGAAGAGCTGGGCGCGCTGATCTTTAACCCTCATCGCTACACCCTGGAAGAAGGCGGGCGGCAGATCGTAGATGACCGCCAATTGGGCTTTAAGCGTGAGGCTGATCCCAAAGGCTTGCTTAATCCTGGAAAAATGATCGCCTGGGATGATCCTCAATGGGGGTTTGAGCGAATGTATGCCTATCCCAAAATGCAAACACCAGAATGAGAAAGGGAAGCTAATGCCTGGTCGCGTTCTGGTTTTGGGGGCGCATCCCTGCCCAGAGAGCTTTAATACAGCGCTCTATAACACTGTTACACAAAGCCTTTCTCAAGCGGGATGGGAGCTGGACCGCTGCCATCTTTACGAGGAAGGCTTTGACCCGGTGCTCAGCGAGGCAGAGCGGCGGGGCTATCACGAGACCGACAGCAACACCGCGCCAGTGCAAGCCTATGTGGACCGGCTGCGGGCGGCAGATGCCATGGTGATGGTCTTTCCCGTGTGGAATTTTGGCTATCCGGCGATCTTGAAGGGTTTTTTAGATCGGGTGTTTCTGCCCGGCGTGTCCTTTCGCCTGGAAGAGGGCAAAGTCATGCCCAATTTGCGCAATATCCGCAAACTCGCAGCGGTGACCACCTATGGCGGCACCAGGCGGCGAGCGCTGCTGGCTGGGGATCCACCGCGGCATTGTGTGAAACGGGCCGTCTGGCATGTATGCCGCCCCGACAAGCTTAAATACCTGGCGCTTTACGATATGAACCGCGCCACAGATCATAAAAGAGGTCAGTTCCTCCAGAGGGTGGGCCGAGAGATGGAGGCCTTCTGACATGCGTGCCCTTGTGGTGTTCTGTCATCCCAAAACCGATAGTTTCAACGCAGCGGTTCTGGAGACCGTTGTGAACAAGCTCCATGATGCGGGGGCCGAGATCCGCATCAGCGATCTGTATCGCAGCGCGTTTCAGCCGGTGCTCAGCGGCTCGGATCTGGATCGTTATCTCAATTGCGCGGAAAACTGCGATCCCGTGGCCGAAGAAGTGGCCAAGGTCACCTGGTGCGACACGCTGATTTTTGTCTATCCCACCTGGTGGTACGGGCTGCCAGCGATGCTGAAAGGCTGGCTTGACCGGGTGCTGCTGCCGGGCGTGGCCTTTCACATGCCCGATGAAAGCTCTCCGGATATTCGCCCCGGGCTGCGCCATATTACACGTATGGGCGTTTTCACCACATGCGGCGCAAGCCATGGGCTCACCACGCTGATCGGCGCGCCGGGCAAACGCACATTACAGCGCGGCGTTGGTTTTCTTTGTGCGCCGCGCTGCCGCAAAAGCTTTGCCGCCCATTATCTGATGGACAGCTCCACCGATGCCAGTCGCAGCGCCCATTTGACCCGAGTGGCTCGGCGCATGGACAAACTGCTCGCCCCGCTGCCCAAGCGGCGGATTTGGCCGCGCCTGAGCCTCAGCCAGCCAGGAAAAGGAGCCGAAGGATGACCCGCCGTTTGGATTGGGCCGAGTATCGTAGCGGCGAGATTGCGGCCATGGACCCAGATCGCACCATTGCGGTGCTGCCCACCGCCGCGATTGAACAGCATGGCCCGCATCTGCCTGTGGGCACGGATACGATGATCGCCCAAGGCATGTTAGAGACCTTTCGCGCCGCTTGCCCTGAGGATATCGACCCGCTGATCCTGCCGATCCAAACCATTGGTAAATCCAACGAGCATCTTTACGCCCCCGGCACGCTGACCCTAAGCGCAGAGAACGCGTTGCGGGTTTGGACCGATATCGGGCTGAGCGTGGCGCGTGCGGGCATTCGCAAATTGGTGATCGTCAACTCCCATGGGGGCAATCTGGATCTGATATCGATCCTAGCGCGCGAGCTGCGGGTGCAAGGCCATATGCTGGCGGTGAAATGCCAATGGGGCAGCTTTGGCCATCCAGGCGGCATGTTCTCTGATGACGAGCTGCGCTTTGGCATTCACGGGGGTGATGTGGAAACCTCGCTCATGCGGTATTTCCGCCCTGACACCGTAGATATGGCCGCCGCGCAAGATTTCAAATCCAGCGCCGAAACCGCTGCGATTTCGCCCATTGGCCCCATCTCATATGGTTGGATGGCCTCGGATCTGAACCCCGAGGGCACTGTGGGCAATGCCACCCTGGCAAGCGCTGAAAAAGGCGAGGCCGTGGCCCGCCACCAGGTGGCAGGCTTTATCGAGTTGCTGCGCAGGGCACGCGACAGTGCCGTGCCCGGCGAGATAGCACCGCCGCCGGTTTAAGCGCCCAGATCCTTCAAAAAGCCGGTAAAGACCTTATCCACCACTTCAGCTTTGCGTCCGATGATCTCTTCGCGGGTTTCCACGGGGATATCGGGAAAGCCGTCTTTGAGCAGGCGGATTTGGGTTTGCAGCAAGCGCCCGTTTTCCTGCTCGATCCGCATCAGTGCCATGGGGAAAGGCTCTAGCATCAGCGTTTCGGGGATGATCGGGGTCAGCCGCGTGGTGGCCAAAAGCGCATGGCCCATGGCCAAAGCCTCGAAACTGGCCATGCTGGCCACGCTGGGGGCAAACAAGCCGACCCGGCGGCTCAGCTGCGCTGTCATCAAAGGGGCGGCAATCTCGGTATTGCGCCAATACAGCATGGGCTCGGGGGCCCAACGGGTCACCCGCATGAGCACATTGAGCGCTTCGCATTCGCGAAAAAGCTGGCTGTTCAATGCCTGCCAAGCGGGGCTGCGCGCGGGCGCATTTTCGGCCATGGCAAGAAAGGGCAGATTGAGGCTTTTGGTGGTGGAAATAAACAGCGCGATCCGGGTCTCTAAACGCGGGGTGAGCCCGTGTTTTTCGATCTTTGTGCGCAGATGGTCATAGGCCTCAAGATGCATCGCTTTCGCCTCCTTGAGCGGTGGTCTTTGTTGTTTTGCGGCTGCGGGCTGGGGCTTTGCCAGTGCTGGCGCGCGGTTTGCGTGCCCGCGTGGATTTTGCCTTGGGCGGCGCAGGTTTTGCCTCGGCGGCGGGGGCTGCGGCCGGGCTTTGGGGCAGGGCGATGGCGCGCAAGTGATCGCCTTCATAGGGCAGCCAGGGCGCGGGTTCCGAGACATCACCGCACGCGACCCAAACCCCTTGATCCCCTGTCCAAGATGACTCTGTGACCCCGCTAATAAAGGCCTCGATCAAGCGCATGGTCACCGCGGGATGTTCTAGCGTGAAAGCATGATAGGCATTTTGCACGATCACCAGGCGCGAGTGCGGGATCTTTTGGCGCAGCACCTCATGGCATTTGCGCGGGGTGAAGAAATCAAACTCTCCATTCAAGATCATGGTCGGGCAAGTGATTTGGCCAAGCTGATCTGTGATCGGTTTGAAATCCAGAAGCGATTCCATGAGATTTTGCAGCGCGTATAGATCATTGATCGCATAGCCGCGGCGCATCATGGCGGGCAGGGCATCGCGATTCCCCTCCAACCACTCATCTGACATGTTCATGGGCATCAACCAGCGCTGCAAAGATGGCAGCCCGCTATTGATCAGTGCGTCATATAGACCGCAGCCAAGCTGATAAAGCTGCGGCGGCATTTCCGCAAAACAGCTCATGGGGATCAGACTGGCGCAGCGTTCGGGCCGGTTGCAGGCAAATTGCAGCGCCACTGTCCCGCCATAGGAAATCCCTGCCACATGGGCGGTTTCGATTTCCGCATGATCCAAGATCGCCTCGAGGCTTTGCCAATGGGTGTCAAAAGACACGCCCAAAGCCGGTTTTTCCGACTGACCTTGGCCCAGCATATCAAAACGCAGCACGCGAAAGCCCTTATCGGTGAAGTGCTGGGTATAAGCGGTCCAAAGATCCGAGTACTGCGTCAGCCCATTGATAAAGGCGATCACCGGCGCGCCTTTCGGACCATCGAGATGGTAACAAACATCGTGACCTTGAAATGAAACTTGGGCCATCTGTGATCCCTTTTTGCGCAGCTAGCCCTTAGGTCGTGGCACAGGCGGAAGCTGTATTCAATTTCCAGATTTACTTTTTCTATCTTGTCACAAAAGTATCATGTACGATCTATTTTATGACAAAAAAATGATCGATAATAAAAATCGAATATAGGGAGTCGTGATCCATGAACCGTTTGTCCCCGCCGCGCTCGCGCCTTGCATTAACGTTAATGACTTCCTGTATCTGTGCGATAGCTCCGGGGCTTGCCTTTGCCCAAGATGCCGAACGCATCGCCGCCCTTGAGGCACAACTCGAAGCGCTCATGAGCGAGATGGAGAGCCTTAAACAAGATCTCGCCCAAACCCAGCAAATCGCCGAAACCGCAAATGATCAGGCCAACCGGGCGGTCCTGGCTACGCCGGGCGGGCAAAGCCTTGGTCCCGATCAAATTCCAGCCTCCTCGCCGGTGGTGCGCATGCCCGGCGGGCCCGGGATTGATGGGCAACCTTTCTATCCGGCCAATGATGGCCGCACCACAGGCGTGCTGGCCACAGGCAATGATTTGGTCCGCCTGACCTTTTCCGGCCAACTCCACAAGGCTGTGAACATCGCCAATGACGGTGTCGATACCACGGCCATGGTGGTGGATAATGAAAACGCCTCCACCCGGTTCCGCTTCTTAGGGGAAACTGATCCTTATAAAGACTGGCAAGCGGTCACGCTCTTTGAGTTCGAATGGCCCGCCAATGGCTCGCTGGATGCCAACCAGATCGATCAACAAGCCAATCGCAGCGGCGGGGTCGGGGATCTGAACCTGCGTCTGTCCGAGGTTGGGATTTCCAACAACGCCTTTGGCTCGTTCTTTATCGGGCAGGGCTGGATGGCCTCAGATGGCACCGCCGAGATCGATCTTTCCGGTCATACCTCGCCCATTTGGTCCGGCCAGACCTTTAGCATCGGCGGGCTGCTGGCCACCCAAGACACGGTGCCAGGGGCTCCCACGGATTATGTCTCGCGCAATCCTGGCCTGGCCCCAGAAGATCCCAATGATCCCTATTATGATACCGCGTCGAATTTCGTGAATATCTTTAGCTTGGGGCAAAACCTGGATGGTCTGAGCCGCCTGAACCGGATCCGCTATAACACCCCGGTTTGGAGCGGGGTGCAGTTTTCCACCTCGGTGGCCAATGAGGATCAATGGGACGCGGCCCTGCGTTATGGGGTCAGTGGCGATTGGGGTAAATTCGCCGCCGCCGTGTCCTATTGGGGCAAACAGCGCGCCTCGGGCTTTGACGCATACACGGGCTCGGCCTCGCTGCGCCTGGCCAGCGGGCTGTCTTTCACCGTCTCAGGGGCGCAGCAGAAACACCGCAATGGCTCGGGCCTGAGCAACACGCCCACCACTTGGTTCGGAAAAATCGCCTATGACACCAAGTTGAACAGCCTGGGCAACACCAGTTTCGGCATCATGTATGCCAATTATGACGAGTTCCGCGTCGAAAATGAGAACATGCAGCTCTATGGGATCGGCATTCAGCAAAATATCGATCGCTTCGCGGCCGAGGCCTATTTGGCCTTTAACTATGCCGATATCGACAGCGGCGATCCCTTTTTGCGCTACAATGATCTGACGGTTCTGACCGCCGGGACGCGGGTGCGCTTTTGATGCGAGGGCTGCTGGGCATTCTGGCGTTAGGCCTCGCCGCCTGTAGTGGGGATTTCGAGCCCAGCAATCCACCGATGATGGGGGCCAATGAGATGCAGCCGGAAAAGGGTCTTTTTACCGGCCCGACAGGCGAGGCCGTGCTCTATGGGGGCAAATTCCCCGAAGCCGAAGAGGATGGCGCGCTAGAGCCTACGGAACGTCCCACCGGCTCCCCCTATCGCAACCAACAATAATTCCGGGCCGCTGCTTGCGGCCTGGTTTTTCACATTTACTAGCGGGGGCAAGACACATCCTGACTGCCCCCATAATGGGAGATCGAGATGACGTTTTTCCGCGTGACACTGACCGCGGCGCTTTTGGCGACAACCCCTTTGGGCGGCGCTATGGCCCTAGAGGCACTCACCCCGCGCTCGGCTGTGGCCGATCTGGATGCTCAGAAAATCACCGTAGAGATCCCCGATTTTCGCTTGGGCGGCACTTATGATCTGAGCGATCCAGCCAGCTTTGAAAACGGTGCGCCTGATGGGGAAAGCCTCGAAAGCCTCGGCGCGGGGCCACTGAAAGGCGCCTATATCGCTGTCGGCACCCCCAAGACCGATGAAAATGGCCAGATCATCAATGCCATTGTGATCAGCAGCTATTATTCGGGCGATGCCACTGCCATGTATAGCAATTGGTATGAAGGCGGCGCGGGCAATGAGTTCTCGGGCGGCGCTTTGGTCGGGCCGGGCCTGCTGTTCGACACCGATGAATTCTATGTGGTGTTTGTTGATGCGCTTGGGCTTTGGGGGGCATCCAAACCCTCGGACGGGCTGGGGCTCGATTTCCCCAAATACAGCTATTTCGACATGGTGCAGGCCAATTACCGGTTGCTGCGCGATGAGCTGAATATCGGCAAGGTCAAACTGGCCACCGGCGTCTCTATGGGCGCGACGCAATCTTATGTTTGGGGCGCTATGCATCCCGAATTTGTCGAAGCGGTCATGCCCATTGGCGGCACCACGGCCTCGGACGGGGATGCCCCAGTTGTGGCTTGGGCTTTCCAACTGGCCAAGGCAGGGCTGAAAGCAGATCCGCTTTGGCAGGCCACCGGGGGCGATTATTACAATCTGCCCGCGGAGCAGCACCCCAAACAGGGCAATCAGTTCCATTGGTCCATGCTCTCGCTCACCGGCTATGATCTGCGCTATCGCCAATCCCAAGGCTGGGATGCTGTCAAAGGCAGCGTCTTTGCCTGGGAGCCCCCGGAAGAGGGGTTTGGCGATGCGATGGTGAGCCTGGGCGCGCAATATGATGCGGTGGATCTGCTGCGCCGGGTTGAGGTGGGCGAGACCCATAACATCAATGATATGCTCGCCAGCTATGAGCCGCGCACCATGATCGTGCATATTGAAAATGATCAATGGCTGACCTTTGATCAGGCCGAAGCCTCACGCTTGGCCATTCCTGGCGCGCAGATGGCCTCGACCGAAAGCCCGATTGCCCATTACGCGGTGTTCAGTGCGCTCAACACCTTGGAAGACGATCCCACGCTGGACACATTCCTGCGCGATATCGGCGTCAAGCCCGTGCCTGGCAAAGTCTGCGATGCGGTGAATTACACCAGCCCGCGGGTGAATATGGCCCCCGATCCGGAAACGTCGTTCTGGCGCGATAACCTGACCCCGCCATTTCCAATGCAATATGCCAATGTCACCGATGAAAGCGGTGTGGAATGGGAAATCGGCTATATGGACGAGGCCTGCGAGGGCATCGAGAACCAAGAAACGGTGGTTCTGGTCCATGGTAAGGGCGCGTTCGGGGCCCATTACGGCTATACCATGAAATATCTGGTCGAGCAGGGCTATCGCGTCATCGCCCCGGATATGCCCCATGCGGGCTTTTCCGGCCCTGGCAATCTGGACAATTCCTTTGCCCGCGATTTCGAAGATATGCGCAGCGCCTTTCACGGGGTGATCGTGGATCAGCTGGGCGTCGATAAAGCCTGGTATCACGGCCATTCCTTGGGCGGCCAATTCGTGCTGGGCTATGCGCTGAAATATCCCGAAGCGGTCAGCGGGCTGTTGCTCGAAGCCCCAGCCGGGCTTGAGATATTCCCGAAATCGGTTGAGATGGAAGATGATCAACTGGCCATTTGCGATCCAGCCATCACCCGCGATTTCGAAGCCTGGCAGGCCGCTTGGGGGCCCACGGGCGCGCTGGACTCTGAGATGATCCGCGATGAGCAATCGGTGCGCGATTTCTTCTATTTCAAAGAACGTGATCCGGTCAGCGGGGCAACCAGCGATAGCTTCTTTGGTTATTTCAAGAATGACACGGAATATGCGCGGCTGCACACCGATCAGCGCATCGCCATGATCAGCGGC
>JAOXSB010000109.1 GCA_025800345.1 Mangrovicoccus sp.
GCCGGCCAGCCAAAAGGCGGCATTGGCCAGGTAAAGCCCCATAACCGCGCGGAACACATGCGTGAGCGCCGTGCTTTCCACCTCAATCCCCATGAGAAGCGGCCCTGTGCGCGACGGCACACCCCCATAAGTCAGCGCCACAGGCACCAAGCCCAAAGCCGCCAATAGCAACACCCTCGCCCCGGTCATATCCCCCCCAAGCGCCCGGCCCGTTCAGGGCACAGCAATTGAATTTTCGGTGAAGTCAGAAAAGACCAGGGCAGACAACGCCCGCCCTGGAAAACGGCTTAGCCGTAGATAGTTTCTTTGCCGAAATGTTTGGTCAGCAAGTAATAGACCACACCGCGGAATTTCTGACGCTCAGAGCTGCCATAGGTCTCGACCACTTTGGCAATCGCTTCATCCAATTCCGGCCCGGCGCCGAGGCCCAATTTGCCGATCAAGAAATTGTCGCGCACCCGCGCCAATTCCTCGGGGTCCGAGGAAGATACCAAAGAGGCATCCGCATCATAGGCCGATGGCCCAAGCCCAGCGGTCACTTTTGTCAAAAGGTCCAAATCTGGCTCGACCCCACATTTATCACGCAGATCAGCAGCATATTTTTCAACGAGTTCGTCACGCTTGCCCAATGGTCTCTCCTTCGCGGCAGCATCTTCAAATGCAATCGTAAAAACAGCTTTGACTGTCATGATTTACATGTCCAGTCTGTATTAGGCTCCACCTCACAAATGGCGGGCAAAACCCGTTATAGGAGCCAAGCTTAATGAGCGAGGGAAGGATAGAGACGTGGGTTTGTTTAACTTTTTGAAGAACCGTGGAAAGAAAATCGGTGCAGCGGAAGCGGCCGAAGCCCCTGCCGCGGAAGATTTGCAAAGCGAATTGCAAGAATTGGGCCTGGATGAAGGGCTTGAGGTGAGTGTTGAAGGCGACAAGGTCACCCTCTCTGGCACCGCCAAAGATCAAGCGACAAAGGAAAAGGCGATTATGGCCGTGGGCAATATCGAAGGCGTCGCCCAGGTCGAAGACACCACCCCAGGGCCAGAGCCGAAAACCTATACGGTGGAAGCGGGCGATACGCTTTGGGCAATCTCGTCGAAATCCTTAGGCGATGGCAATCGCTATAACGAGATTTTCGAAGCCAATAAGCCCATGCTGAGCGATCCAGACAAGATCTATCCCGGCCAAGTGCTGCGCATTCCCGCGTAGAACACATAAAAAGGCCCGGCTGGCGCTGCCAACCGGGCCTGATCTTGCTCCGCAGCTTCGGATTAGTAGCGGTAATGCTCGGGCTTGAACGGCCCATCGGCAGACACGCCGATATAGGCGGCTTGCTCATCGCTCAGCTTGCTCAGATGCGCGCCCACTTTCGCCAGATGCAGCGCGGCCACTTTCTCATCAAGATGCTTGGGCAGAACATACACTTCGTTCTGATACTCATCGCCCTTGGTGAACAGCTCGATCTGCGCCAAAACCTGGTTGGTAAAGCTGGCGGACATCACAAAAGACGGATGGCCCGTGGCATTGCCCAAGTTGAGCAAACGGCCCTCAGAGAGCAGGATCATGCGGTTCCCGCTGGGGAACTCGATCATATCCACCTGGTCTTTGATATTGGTCCATTTGTGGTTTTTCAGGGCTGCAACCTGAATTTCATTGTCGAAATGGCCGATATTGCCCACAATAGCCATGTCTTTCATCTCGCGCATATGCTCAAGGCGAATGACGTCTTTATTGCCGGTGGTGGTGATGAAGATATCCGCGCTCGGGGCCACATCTTCGATGGTGACCACTTCGAACCCGTCCATGGCCGCTTGCAGCGCGCAGATCGGGTCCACTTCGGTCACAACAACCCGCGCCCCTGCCCCGCGCAGCGACGCCGCCGAGCCTTTGCCCACATCGCCATAGCCGCATACGCAAGCCACTTTGCCCGCCATCATCGTGTCGGTGGCGCGGCGAATACCGTCCACCAGGGATTCTTTACAGCCGTATTTATTGTCGAATTTCGACTTGGTGACGCTGTCATTGACGTTGATCGCCGGGAACGGCAGATGACCTTTTTCCATCATCTGATAGAGACGATGTACCCCAGTGGTGGTTTCCTCGGTCACGCCTTGGATCAGATGGCGTTGCTTGACGAAAAAGCCAGGGGTTTCCGCCAGACGCTTTTTGATCTGGGCAAACAGCGCCACTTCTTCTTCCGAGGTGGGGGTTTCGATCAGATCGGTTTCGCCCTCTTCCACGCGCGCGCCCATGAGGATGTAGAGCGTTGCATCGCCGCCATCATCCAAGATCATATTGGCGCCGCCGCTTTCATCAAAATGGAAGATGCGGTCGCAATAATCCCAGTATTCTTCCAGGGTTTCGCCTTTGATCGCGAAAACCGGGGTGCCGCCTGCGGCAATCGCCGCCGCCGCGTGATCCTGGGTGGAGAAAATATTGCACGAGGCCCAGCGGACATCCGCGCCCAAAGCCACCAAAGTCTCGATCAAGACCGCGGTTTGAATGGTCATATGCAGCGAGCCCGCAATCCGCGCGCCTTTCAGCGGCTTGCTCTCGCCATATTCGGCGCGCAGCGCCATCAGCCCGGGCATTTCCGTCTCGGCAATATCGAGCTCTTTGCGCCCGAAATCTGCCAATGCAATGTCCTTGACGATATAGTCCTTGGCCATCTTCGCCTCCGAAATCCTATGTTTGAGAGCGCCTAACATCCCCATGAGAGGGTCGCAACGCAGCAGATGCAAAAGCGCTAAAAGAATAGATAATGCGGGCTGCGACCGGGCAAACCGTCTTAGGCTAAAAGCACCGCCTGCACGTCTTTGCCCCAGCCCAAATAAAGATCATCCCC
>JAOXSB010000111.1 GCA_025800345.1 Mangrovicoccus sp.
ACAATGCTGACGCGATGGATGAGGCGTTGGATGACGCGGCCCGCGCGGTGCGCGGCTTGGGCGCGGCGCTCTTGGCCGGAGCGCAAGACGCGTTGGACCAAGCGGAAGATGCGCTTACCGAAGCTTCCCATGATATGCGCGATTCCATGGCCGAGAGCATGACCGTGATGGCGCTTAGCTCGGCCGGTGAGTTGGACGCCACCAGCGCCTGGCTGAAGCAGGAAAAGATCGTCTCTGCCGATGGGGTGGATTTCGACAAAGCCCTGGCCGCGATTGAAGCCTCGGATATGGATCCGGCGGAAAAGGCAGAATTGACCAAAGCTTTGGGTTCGGTGCGCGCGGGCATCGCCGAGGCGCGTGCCGGGCTCTTGGCCTTTGAAGCGACGCTCGAAAGCGCTCAAGAGGCACCCCAAAGCATGGCGCCGCAAGAGATCAAACAGTAACCTGGCCAGGTGTAGTCTTGTTGGCCAAATGTGATGTAACCAGTGTGAGGCCCCTATGAGCAAAGTGATTTCTTCGCTGTCCGAGATTGCGGGCAATTATGATGCGGTGCTGTGTGATCTTTGGGGCTGTTTGCACAATGGCGTGCAAGTCTTCCCCGAAGCGGTGGCCGCGTTGCAAGCCTATCGCGCGGGCGGCGGCACGGTGATGCTGTTGACCAACTCGCCGCGACCCAAAGACAAGGTTGTGACCCAGCTTGATGGGCTTGGCGCGCCGCGCGATTGCTATGATGGGGTGACCACTTCGGGCGATAGTGCCCAAGCGGCTCTGATGGCCGGGGTGGTTGGGCGCAAAGTCTATCATATCGGGCCAGAGCGCGATTTGCATTTCTTCACCGACCTGGCCGAGGATCTGCGGGATGCGGCCCCGGTGGAGCGGGTGCCGCTAGATCAAGCCGAAGGCATCGTGTGTACTGGGCTTTTTGACGATGAGACCGAAAAACCGGAAGATTACCGCGCCAGTTTCTTATCCGCTAAGGTCCGTGGGCTCGATTTTCTATGCGCCAATCCCGATGTGGTGGTGGATCGCGGCCATAAGCGGATCTTTTGCGCCGGAGCCCTGGCCCAGCTTTACACGGATATGGGGGGGCAGAGCCT
>JAOXSB010000119.1 GCA_025800345.1 Mangrovicoccus sp.
GTGGCGCTGACTTATGGGGGTGTGCCGTCGCGCACAGGGCCGCTTCTCATGGGGATTGAGGTGGAAAGCACGGCGCTCACGCATGTGTTCCGCGCGGTTATGGGGCTTTACCTGGCCAATGCCGCCTTTTGGCTGGCCGGCGCGCTGCGCCCGGCATTGCGCCGCGCCGCGCTTTGGGGGCTGATGGTTTTCATGGGCGGGGTCGCCGCCGGGCGCGCCCTGAGCCTTGTGCTCGATGGTTGGGCTGGCCCGATCCTGTTTGGGTATTTGCTGGTGGAACTGGTTTTTGTCGCGCTGGCAGCACGGGCGCTGCGCAATCCCGAGGCGTAAACTCAGCGGCGCCTTTCAGGGCGCGGCTTAGCCTTTGGTGGGCAATGTGTCGGGCAGATTGATCCGCGCCACCTGTTCGGCAATGGGATCCACCGAGAGCGGATGGGTTTCGGCCTCATGGGTGGCAGGATCGCCAATATCTTGCCATTGCCCGCCTTTGTAAATTTCCAGCGCTTCGAAATTGGCTTTATAGCCCATTTTCGGGCTGCCAGGCACCCAATAGCCCAAATAGACATAAGGAAGGCCTGCTTCGCGAGCGATGTTGATATGATCGAGGATCACATAAGTGCCCAGGCTGCGCCGCGCCTCCGCAGGCTCGTAAAAAGAATAGACCATGCTGAGCCCGTCATCGAGCACATCGGTCAGGCAAACGGCGGTTAAGTCCCCTTTGACATATCCATCTTGCGGCGCCGTGGCATATTCGATCACCCGAGAGCGGATGGGGGTTTCTTCCACCATGGCGGCAAATTCGAATATATCCATATCCGCCATGCCCCCATCGGCGTGGCGCTGATCCAAATAGGCGCGAAACAGCCCATATTGATCTTCGGTGGCCCAGGGTGAGGTGGCTTTGCGGATCAAATCCTCATTGCGGCGCAGGGTGCGGCGCTGGCTTTTTGTGGGGGTGAAATCCGCTACCCGAATCCGGGCGGAAAGGCACGCGCTACAATCAGAGCAGGATGGCCGGTACAGCACATTTTGCGATCGCCGAAACCCTTGCTTGGACAGAGCATCATTGAGCGTTTCCGCATATTCCCCTTGCAGCGCAGTAAAGAGCTTCCGTTCCATCCGGCCCTCTAGGTAAGGGCAGGGCTGCGGGGCCGTGACATAGAATTGGGGGGCAATAGGGAGTGTGTGGCGCATGCGTTCCGGGCGATTTTTCCACAGCCTAGCAATGGGTTTTTCAGCCGCCAAGCCCCCTGATTCAATTCAAAGGGTCACAAACGGCCTGATTTGTTCACCGCAGCCGTGCCAAGCAACATATCATGCAGGCCCTGGCGACGATCATTGATCAACATCAATATGATAGAAACCGCTTGCAGCAGAAAAAAAGTTGAAAAGAAAGTGAACAGCAATGTGTGCAACGTGGCTAATGTTGCATCCATGCGGCCACCATCACTGCGGCGGATCTCAATCGAGGTCAAAAGCATTCCTGGGGTTGCGGAATATCGGGTCAGGGTGACGATTCGGTAAATCACCCCCAGCACCATATAGATGGCTGCGAAAAAGAAGATCCCGGTAAAGGCTGTGAAGGGCAAAACCAAAATGCTCAGAGCCAGAATCGCAAGGCTATCTGCGATCCAGGCGAATAAGCGTTTAAGCACCACATCATCGTAGAATTCTGGTGCTGTGTCAGGATCTGGCAGGCCCCAAAGCGGGCTGGTTGGGGTCATGTGCGGGCTCGTCTCAATGGAAGGTTTGATGCCCATGGTGGCCCCTTTGGGGGCCACGGGGCAAGATGCAGCGCTGCGGCAGATCAGGCTTATTGCGCCTGGGTTTCAGAACGGGCCTCTTGCGCTGCCTGGCGTCCGCGTTCTTCCATGAACATATCGAACTCGGCCTTATCTTTCGCGTCGCGCAACCGTTTCAGGAAGTCTTGGAAATTGGATTGCTCCTCTTCCAGGCGGCGCAGCGTGTCGGCCTTATAGGCGTCAAAGGCGCTGTTGCCCGAGGATTGAAATCCATAGGCTTGCGGGCGAGATTTCGCGTATTTGCATTTCGAAAACATACGTTTGCTCCAGATCATATAGGCCAGTAGGGCCAGGCCCAAGGGCCAGAAAAAAATGAAACTCAGCACCATGGCGGCGATCCAAGCGCCCTTGCCGCGCTGATCGAGCCAAGTTTCTGCTTGCGAGGGCCAGGTGGCGACAGGGGTCATGTGAACTCTCCGTTCCTTTCGATGTGAATAGTATTTACATTGCATAGATGGGGATCTTGCGCGGTGGTTCAAGGGGGGAAGTAAATTCTTTTAACATTGTGAGGTGCAGCTCTTGGGCGCAAAGCCGTCTTGACCCAAGCCAGAGCGGCTGCGCAGTGTCGCGCCATGAAATTTGCCGACCATATCACCCGCCTGCCGCATCCATTTGATTCCGACCGCGCCGAGGAAACCGTCGCCGCCATGCCCTGGGCCCAAGGCGATCTGGCCGCACTGGTTGCGGGGGCGTCCGGATGCAGCCCCTATCTTGCCCGTTTGGCGGAGCTCGAAGCAGATTGGTTGGAAACCGCCCTTGCGGGAGATCCCGATGCTGCTTTGGCCGATGAATTGAGCCGGCTAGAGCAGCTGGAAAGCGCCAAAGAACTGGCCTTGGAATTGCGCCGGGGCAAACGCCGAGTGGCGCTTTTGGCCGGGCTTGCGGATCTCGGGGGCGTTTGGGATCTGCATCAGGTCACTGGCGCGCTCACCCAATTGGCCGACAAGGCCGTGGATCTGGCCATTGCCGCGCAGCTGCGTCCGCTTTTGTCCCGCGGCAAATTGCCGGGCATGGATCTGGCCGATTTGGAGAGCCGCGCGGGCCTATGCGTTTTGGCCATGGGTAAGATGGGCGCCCATGAGCTTAATTACTCTTCCGATATTGATCTGATCTGTCTTTTTGATGATCGCCGCTTTGAAGATGATGATCTGGGCGAGGCGCGGGCGCTTTTTATCAAAGTGATCCGCAAAGCCATGGCCATGCTCTCGGATATGACTGCGGATGGCTATGTGTTCCGCACCGATCTGCGGCTGCGTCCCGATCCATCGGTCACGCCGGTGGTGGTCTCTATGGCCGCTGCGGCGCGCTATTATGAAGGTCTTGGCCGCACATGGGAGCGCGCTGCCTTTATCAAAGCCCGCCCTTGCGCCGGGGATATCGAGGCCGGGCAGCGGTTCCTATCAGAGATCCGCCCCTTCATCTGGCGGCGCCATTTGGATTTCGCCACCGTGGAAGATGCCCATGAGATTCGCATGAAAATCCGCGCCCATAAGGTCACTCCAGGGCTGGACGGGCTCAATGGCCGCAATCTCAAACTGGGCCAGGGGGGCATTCGCGAGATCGAGTTTTTTGCCCAGACCCAGCAATTGATCGCCGGTGGACGCGATCCGGAATTGCGGTTGCGCGGCACCTGCGAGGCCCTGGCGAGGTTGGCGCAAAAAGACTGGATCACTGCCCAAGTCGCGCAAGAGTTGACCCAAGATTACACGCGCTTGCGGATCTATGAGCACCGCATGCAGATGGTCCAAGACGCGCAAACCCATGCGCTTCCCAAATCGCCTGAGGGTTGGGATCGTTTGGCGGCGATGATGGCTGTGTCTGACCCGGATGCGCTGCGCCAAGAGCTCGATGCGATCATCACTCGGGTCCATGCGACGGTGGAAGGCTTCTTCGCGCCAAATGAACCGGCCCCTGAGGCCGCGCAGCCCAAGCTAAGCGATGCTAGCAAAGACCTGATCACCCGCTGGTACAGCTATCCGGCCCTGCGGTCTGAGCGGGCGCGGGCGATTTTCGCCCGGATGAAAGGCGATTTCCTCAAACGTTTTGAGGCCGCCACCGATCCCGATGATGCGATCCGGCAATTTGACGGCTTTCTCAAAGGTCTCCCCGCTGGGGTGCAATTGCTCTCCCTTTTTGAATCCAACCCGATGCTGGTGGATTTGATGGTGGATATTTCCTCCACCGCGCCGGCTTTGGCGCGCTACCTGTCACGCAATTCCGGGGTGCTCGATGCGGTGATCGGCGGCAGTTTCTTTGCCCCATGGCCGGGGCTCGAGGCGCTGCGGGCTGAGCTGACCGATGCTTTGGAGCCTTTGGCGGGGGATTACGAGGCGCAGCTCGACACAGCTCGGCGCTGGATGAAGGATTGGCATTTCCGCATCGGGGTGCATCATTTGCGCGGGCTGGTTACGGGGGGCGAGACCGCGCGCCATTACACCGATTTGGCCGAGGCGGTGGTGGCCGGGATTTGGGGCGCGGTCACGGCGGATTTCGCCAGCCGTCACGGGGCATTGCCAGGCCGCGGCGCGGCGGTCATTGCCATGGGCTCGCTTGGGGCAGGCACGCTTTCAGCCAGCTCAGATCTTGATCTGATCATGATTTTCGATGCGCCCGCTGATGCCATGTCAGAGGGGCGCAGGCCCTTGCCCGCGAAAACCTATTACGCCCGTTTGACCAAAGCTTTGGTCACAGCGCTTAGCGCCCAAACCGCCGAAGGCACGCTTTATGAGGTGGATATGCGCCTGCGTCCCTCGGGCAAGCAGGGGCCGGTGGCCGCGGGTTGGAGCTCTTACAAAGCTTATCAAAAAGACGAGGCCTGGACCTGGGAACATCTGGCCTTGACCCGCGCCCGGGCGATTGCGGGCGCGCCGGGGCTTTGCGCGGATTTTGAGAGCTTTCGCAAAGAGGTTCTTGGCTGGCCCCAGGATCGGGCCAAGGTTCTGGCGGATATGCAAGATATGCGTACGCGCCTGGCCGAAGCCAAACCCAAACGCGGGGCATGGGATGTGCCGCGCGGGCCCGGCGGGGTGCAAGATATCGAGCTTTATGCGCAGACCTTGGCGCTTTTGGCGGGCAATCTGGCCACAGATCCCGCGGGGCAACTTCAAGATGCGGCGGATCTGAGTGCGGCCCATGCATTGCAAGGGGCGGTCAAGCAATCCTCGCGGCTGTTGAATGAAGGGATCTTGGAGCCTGCGCATTTGGGCCAAGGGGCCAAAGCCTTTTTGCTGCGCGAGACCGGCCAAGACAGTCTTGAAGCTCTAGAGGCAGCGCTGGATCATGCGGCCAGCCAGGCGGCGCAGATCATCACTGCCGGGCTTGCGGGGGCGCGGGCAGAGGATTTGGAGCAAACCCCATGAGCGCGCCCGGCGATGCAAGCGATCCAAAAGGGCTGATCCGCGAAGCCTATCGCATTGACGGGATCAGTGA
>JAOXSB010000133.1 GCA_025800345.1 Mangrovicoccus sp.
AAACCGGGCAGCCCATCTTCGCCCTCTTCGCCTAAAGGGGGTAGCGCCGGCAAATCGGGCAGGTCCGGCAATTCCCCATCATCGCCGCCCAAAGCGGGCAGGTCTGGCAGGTCGCTTTCGTCACCCAACGCAGGAAGCGCCGGCAGATCGGGCAAATCCCCCCCATCGTCCAGGGCGGGCAGATCGCCCCCCAACCCGGCATCATCTCCAAGGGCAGGCAGATTCCCCATGCTGCCCGCGTCCAGCGCGACCTCGGGCAGATCTTCCATCGCAGGCGAATCCTCGGGGGTGCCAAGCCCGATCTCTGGCGCGGGGGCAGCCAGGCCCGCAGGCGCCACACCAGCCTCCGCAAGCGGCTCTTGGGTGATTCTCAAGGCGCGATGCCCCTGGGCTTGACCCAATTGGCCGAATGCCACCTCTTTGCCCGCCACATCGCGCAGCGCCACAGCGCCAATGGCCCGTACCGGCACTGGCAAACGCTCCCCCAATTGCCAGGCGTCTAATTTGCCCAAAGGGATGCTGAATTGATGCAGCACAGCCTCCAAGCCAACCTCGCCCGCCATCACAACCTCGCGCGCCGCCGCTGCTTGTGCGGAAACGCTGTCCTGGGTGCTCGCCCGCCCGCTTGGCGCGGGCAGCGCGAATTGTGCGCTCACTGCCCCGTCAGCCGGGGGAAGAATAAAGCGGATGGTGCCCGACGCTTTGCCGCCATCGAAATCCACTGGCGCTGCGATGGCGCGATAGGCGATGTCTTGCAGCAATAGCGGCAAGCTGCGCGGATCGCTTACCTGTTCCCCAGCGCTATAGCCCGCAACCCAAGCCGCATCTGCAAGCCCTGTGATTTGCTTCGCAAAACCCTGCAACACATCGGTCAAAAACCCCCCGCAAAGATAGGCATCTGTCGCGGTGGCCAAACGCGGAGGATCGCCCGGACCTTCATCGCCCACCCGCCCGGTGGTCAAAGCCTCGATCAATGCGGTCACCGCCCCAGGCTCAAGCACCGCCAAACCGCGTTTGCCTTGTCCGCCGCGCAGCAACACCGCCAAAGCGCCGGCACCAAAGAAATCGCCCATTTGCGCCAAGCTCAGGCGCGATTCCTCCACCGTGCCCGCCACCAATGCACAATCGAGCAATTCATTACCCGCATGGGCCAAAGCCAAACGCAGCCCTTTGGCCGGGGTCATCACCCCATATTCCGGCGGCGGCCTGCCTGCCCCGGCTTTGCGTTGCAACGCGGTGAACTCAGAATGCGACATGGGACCCCGGCACTCGCAGAAAGGTTGAATTGCCCATAATGTGGCGCAAAACCGGTTACCAACTGCTGAAGCCCCCTGCGCCCGCGCAGCTCAGGCCGCGCGCACCGCTGAAAGCGCGGGCAAAGTCACGCGAAACGCCGCCCCGCCCTGGCCGGGCAGATAGGTCACGCTGCCCCCAAGCCGGGTCATGATCTCGCGGCAAATCGCCAAGCCCAGCCCAGCCCCATTCACCGTTGATGTTTCCGACAGCCGGGCGAATTTCTCAAATATCACCTGCTGGCCCGCAGCGGGAATGCCGCTGCCATTATCCACGAAATCGATGGTCACCTCGCCCTGCCCGCGGGCCACGCGGATTTCCAACCGCGGATGGGGCGCATCGCAATATTTCCGGGCATTGGCCACCAGATTGATAAAAACCTGGCTAAGACGGTCCGCATCGGTGCGCAAAACGATCTTTTCGCTGGGCTCGTCTCGGCGGATCTCGAACACGGTGCTGTCGGAAAGCGAGCTGGTGGTCAGGATCGCCCGGTCGATCAGCTCATGCAGCAACACATCTTGCTGCACCAAGCTGGCGCGCCCATCCTCAAGCACGCTTAGGTCCAACAGCGCATCCAGCAGCCGGGTCAAGCGCAGCGCCTCGTCATGAATCACACTGGAATAACGGGTGCGCTCGGCCGGGCTCAGATCATCGCCTGATTTCAATATCTCGCTAAACGCCCGGATCGATGTCATGGGCGTGCGCAGCTCATGGCTGATCTGGCTCAAAAACGTGTCCTGCTGCACCGATAATTGGGTCAGCTTGTCATTGGCCATGCGCAATTGCCGAGCGGTACGCTGCAATTCTCGGGATTTCGCTTCCAACTGGCTGGAATATTCCATGATCTGGGCGGTTTCATCGGCCACCGCCAACAGATCCCCCACCGAGACCGAAGAGCCGGTCATGATCTGACCCACCATAGCATGGGCCGTGGCCGCCCCGACCGAGCCCGCCAATTCCCGCTCTAATCGGTCCAGAAATTCCGGTGTGCTGTCGGGAAGATACCCGGTTTTGCCCTGGGCGCGGGCCTCTTCCAGAAACAGGCTTTGAGCGGTGCGCGCCCCCAAAATCCGCTGCGCCATGATCAAGAGATCTTCGGTTTCCGCCAGGCTTTCGCTCCAACCGCGGGGATTGGCGCTGTCGTCAAACGCATTGACGAATTGCGCCCCTTGCAGCCGCTCGAGCGGGCCCGGGAAACTGGCCACGGAGCCCACGCAAAAGGCCATGGTGTTGACCAGCATGGACCACAACATGCAATGCACCACCGGATCGAGGCCAGCGATGCCAAAAAGCCCCTGTGGCCGCAGCCAAGCGATGCCCGCTGGCCCTTGTTCCAGCACTTGCGCGGTCATCAGCGCCTCGGGACCAATGCTGGGCAAAAGCAGCGTATAAACCCAAATGGCAAAGCCGCAGATCGTGCCCGCCAGCGCCCCCACGCGGGTCGCACCGCGCCAAAACAGCCCGCCGATCAACGCTGGCAGGATCTGCACCACCCCGCAAAAGCTGATCAATCCAATCGCCGCCAAGGCCGCTCCGCCGCCCGAGACCTGATAATAGAAAAAGCCCAAGCCAAGCACTGCGGCGATGCTGAGCCGGCGCGACATCAGCACCAGCCCCCGCACATCGCCAGAAGGGCCGCCAAGACCTTGGCGAATGGCCAGCCAAATGGGCATCACCACATGGTTGGAGACCATGGTAGACAGCGCAATCGCCGCCACAATCACCATGGAGCTGGCCGA
>JAOXSB010000139.1 GCA_025800345.1 Mangrovicoccus sp.
CTTAACCTTACGCCACTGGTTTGACTGATTTTGGTTCTGACAAGGCACTTCCCTGCAGGAATAGTGGCTCTATTTCAAGGGGAAGTAACGCAGCTCAGAAGCAAAATCAGTCAAATCCTTCGGACGCGTGAACCGCTGCAAAGCAGCGGCTTTGACCGCTTGGAATTGACACCGCCAGTCCCGGCGCGCTCAAAATCACTGCTTTTTTGCCGTTCACGCGCCAGTGGCGTAAGGTTAAGGGGTCCTGACCCTAAGTCACAAATCGACGTGTGACGCCCTCTTGGCCTCTTGCATTTCACGCTCCATTTGGGTCAGGTACTGAACGACCCATCATTCGCCCCGACGCTTTCCCTGCGGCGGGGCGGCTCAATTTATGCGTGGACAACAAGATTATGGAAAAGATTCCAATGACGCCTGCGGGCAATGCCGCGCTCGAGGCGGAGCTGAAAAACCTCAAATCCGTCGAGCGCCCGGCGATCATCGAAGCCATCGCTTCGGCCCGCGAACTGGGTGATTTGAAGGAAAACGCCGAATACCACTCGGCCCGAGAAAAGCAGGGCTTCATCGAAGGCCGCATCAAAGAGCTTGAGGGCATCCTGTCGCTGGCCGATGTGATTGATCCGGCCAAACTGTCGGGTACGATCAAATTCGGCGCCAAGGTCACGCTGGTCGATGAAGACACCGATGAGGAAAAGACCTGGCAGATCGTGGGTGAGTATGAGGCCAATATCGAAAAAGGCCTGCTGAACATCAAATCGCCCATGGCCCGCGCCCTGATCGGCAAGGACGAAGGCGACAGTGTCGA
>JAOXSB010000028.1 GCA_025800345.1 Mangrovicoccus sp.
CTTGATGGCTCTGTTGCAAATTTTTGTTCAGGCCGCATGGGCCCCTCTTTTGGACGCAGTTATGCTGCGGCGAAACTTTCTTCGATGATTGCGACAGCCTCAGCCATGACACAAGGGCCAACACCGAAGGCGCGCTCGATCATGCGTTTCTCGCCGATGGGGTCGCGGGTTAAGTTGAACATGCGCGCCTGGCCTTTTCGCAGCGCCCGCATCACTTCAAAACCCTTGATCGTGGCGTAGGCCGATTTCATCGTCTTGAACCCACGCACCGGTTTGATCAGTTGCTTCAGCTTGCCGTGGTCCGCCTCCACGACGTTGTTCAGATATTTGACCTGGCGGTGCTGCACATCCTTCGGGCATTTGCCTTCTTGCTCGAGTTCAGCCAGCGCGGCGGCATAGGTCGGGGCCTTGTCAGTGTTGATCACGCGCGGCTGTTCCCAACTTTTCAAGCCTTTCAGGGCCTTGCCCAGAAAGCGCTTTGCCGCTTTGGTGTTGCGGGTTGGCGAGAGGTAGAAATCAATCGTATCGCCAAATTTGTCCACGACCCGGTACAGATAGGCCCATTTCCCGCGCACTCTGATATAGGTTTCATCCATCCGCCAGCTATCGGATCTCGGGCGCCGCCACTGCCACCGCATCCGCCTTTCGATCTCGGGGGCATAGTGTTGAACCCAGCGGTAAATTGTCGAGTGATCGACCCGATGACCCCGCTCCGCCATCATCTCTTCGAGGTCACGATAGCTGACCCCATAGCGACAATACCAGCGCACCGCCCAAAGCACGATCTCA
>JAOXSB010000146.1 GCA_025800345.1 Mangrovicoccus sp.
CTCGGATCGGCGACAATCATAGGCCAGAGTGGTTATTGCTGACACAACCTGACTGTCGCCCATAAACCCCCCAAAGCCGGTTTCCATACCGTGGATGGCGATCAGAACGCCTGCTGGAACTCCATATTGGCGTTCCAACGCAGCGTAGAATTCCGGGTTTCTGGCCTTCCGTTTGCGCCCCTGCGCAACAATGGTATCGGCCCCGCGTACGCGCATGAATTTGTCCAGCGAGTATTTGAAGCTTTTCTGATTGCGATCCGCGGCGATGGTTCCGGTTGCATATTGTGTCTGCGCCAAGGCCTGCAGGCCCTTCTTCTTTACCCCGGATTTCCTGGCCTGCTTTGCAAAATCAGCTTTCCAGGCTTCGAACCCGGCGCTGGTGTTCCCGCAGGGGGCCGCGAGGCCAAGCGTCGGTACAGAGAGGGCGAGCGTCAGGCTCAGAATGCGCAACATCAGGTCAATTCCTTCATACAATCTGCACCGAGGCTAACCGCCAGCCCTTGCTTCGCAAAGGGCTTAATACAGGTCCAACTCACCTGCTTGCTTGAGGTCTTCGAACCATTCATCAGGCGTTTTGTCGATCTTCGCGTGTTTGACCATCATCGCGTTCATGTTTGGCAGGTCTGAGGAGTCAGGCCAGCTCTCTGGCTGCCAGAGGTTGGAGCGGATGACGCATTTGGGGCAGTGGGCAAAGGTGGTTTGGACATGGACCAACAATGCCAGCTTAGGAGCTTTGCCTTTGATGGCCATGCTCCCCAGCATCGTTCCATCAGCACAGATACGCGCCGTACCGCGAAGGCGCAGCGTCTCCATCTTGCCGGG
>JAOXSB010000156.1 GCA_025800345.1 Mangrovicoccus sp.
GGAACGCGTTAAAGATCGTGCTCATATAGTCGGTGGATTTGGTGCCGTTTTTATCTGCACCCGCAGCGTAATAGGCCGGGCCAAAAACCATCTCGGTTTTCAGATCCACCACCCCATCGCCATTGGCATCTGCGGCGGCCAGATCCTTTTTCTTGGCAATCCCGTAATTTTGCTCGGGCGAGAGGTTTACCGAATGGGCGGCGGCCCCGAAATAGCCAAAGGCTTCGTCCCAGGCATGTTCTTTGCCGGTGTAATGCGCGCCCTTTTTATAGGGTTTGTCATTGGGCTTGGCATCGGCTTCTAGCTTTTCGTCAAGGTAGTGATCCACCGCTTGGTTATAGGCCATGGCCCCCAGGGTGAATTTCGAAATGATCTGACCCCAGTCATAGCCATGGACTGGATCATAGCCTTTGTCAGAGGCCGCCGCGAAACCGATCATCTGTTCCAAGGCTTCAACGCCCGAGGGCGCGCCAGGCCAGGCAGGCACAGCGCCTTTATAGAACTTGCCCGAGATATTCTTGCCTTTGGAAATTTCGCTAAGCTGGGTTTGTTTGATCGGAAACCCCTCTTTCGAGACCGGGGCCAGAATGGCCAGATCCGCGTCAGAGCCGTTGAAATAGGCCAGCATCAGCGCTTCGACCTCGGCGGCATTGCTGCCGCCATCTCCCTTGCTGGCAGCCTTTTTCAAACTGTCATGGAGCACATGGCGGGCGATCTGACCCGAATAAGACACCGAGTTGGTTTTCTCGCCATCATAGCCTTTGAGCGTGACGGGGAAGGGGCCATAGTTTTCTGCGCTTAGGGCCGTGCCACAAAGCATCATGGCCAGAGCGATTGCAGTGCCGCGTTTTAGAAGATTGTTCTGCACAGGGGGGCTCCTCGTTACCTGACAAAAAGAATCAGATTTATTGGGGCCTGTTGTGAGGGCGCATAGATGGGGAAGTCAAGCCTGCGCCTGCGGCGATCATGCATCCTATGGGTGATGGACAAATCGCTTCGGGGCTCCAGTTCGCTCAAAATGACAGGGCAAGACATTCCCAAAGCGGCGCTTTGCGCCACCCGTGCCGCTGGGCTGGCGCGGCTGCAAGCTTTCCGTCCCGATATGGGTGCGGGCTATGCATCCGGGCGCAATTTCGATCACGGGCCTGGGCAGCATCACCGGGTGAGCGGCCTGTCGCCATATTTGCGCCGCAGACTTGTGACAGAGCGCGAGGCCATATCCGCCGCGCTTGAGGCCCATGGGGCGCAAGGGGCAGAGAAATTCATTCAAGAAGTGGTTTGGCGCGGCTATTTTAAAGGTTGGCTGGAACATCGCCCCGAGATTTGGCGCGCTTATGGGGCGGGGCTGGGGGCCGATCTGGCTCAAGCTGAGCAAGACAGCCGCCTTCACGCCCGGATCAGCGCCGCGGAAAGCGGGGCAAGCGGGATTGAATGCGTTGATTTCTGGGCGCGCGAGTTGCGGGAAACAGGGTATTTGCACAATCACTGCCGCATGTGGTTTGCCTCTATCTGGATCTTTACCTTGGGCCTGCCCTGGCGGGTTGGGGCGGATTTCTTTCTGCGTCATCTCATCGACGGCGATCCGGCCTCTAACACTTTAAGCTGGCGATGGGTGGCCGGGCTGCACACGCGCGGCAAAGCCTTTGGCGCCAGCACCGCTAATATTGCGCAGTATACCAATGGCCGGTTTCGCCTGGCGCCGGGGGAGTTGGCCGAGGAAGTCGCCGCGCTGAGCGAAGAGCCCGAAGGCCTGCCCCCGGTGCAACCGCTGCGCGCCCCACTTGCGCCGCAGCCCGGAATGCCAAGCGCGCTGCTGATCACCGAGGAAGATTGCCAGCCGGGGGATTTTGATCTCTCCGCCCTGGATCTGCGCGGCTGCGCCTCGCTTTCGGCCAGTGCCCTGCGCTCGCCCCGACCTGTCAGCCCACTGGTCACTGGGTTCGAGCGCGCAGCCCTTGCTGATGCGGCCCAACAGCTGCCGGGGCCGGTGCAGCGCCTGCATGTAGATC
>JAOXSB010000178.1 GCA_025800345.1 Mangrovicoccus sp.
CTTGGGCTTGCAGCACCGGCGGGGCCTCGAACCCCGGCTCCAAAGCCAAGCCAGCAGCGGGCCAGAGCGCCGCAGAAACCCCCAGGCTCAGCAAGATGTTAAAGGCCATAATGCGCGCGGGCTCGGTGTTCATGATCTGCCTCTTATCCTGGCGAGAAGTCTTTCGCCAACTCATCGCATATCGGGCGCGCGCAGGGAACTCTGCGGGATCTTGCGCGCGAAATAAATCACGGATGGGCGACCGGCAACGGGATCCGAGCTGACGCTGTTCCGGAACATCCCTGTGGCAGATCACCCGCCCAAGGCCGCAATCACCCCGGCTTCACGCAGCTCGGCCGAGAGGATCTCTGCCACAAGCTTAGGGGACTGCATGGGCAGAAAATGGCTCAGCTCCGGCAGCGCCATATCCCGCCCATTGGCAAAGGCCCCGGCCAGATCTGGCCATGTGGGCGAGCAAGTGTAATCCGGCGCCATCCAATCTTTCATGGGCCGGGCCCGCAGAATAAGGGTTGGGTGCGGCACTTGCTTTATCGCCTCATAGATGGCCCCGCTTTTGAGGCTAGAGACATAGACGCTGGCTTCCATTTCCGGGGCGCAGCGCAGCTCTTGCCCCGTCCCCTCTGCCATAGGCCGCAGCCCATGGCGCACATAATCCTGCAAAGCTGCGGGCGTAAAAAGACAATATGGCAGGCGGTCACGAAACCGCTCTTGCATCTCCTCGGCAGAGGCGAACCGACCTTGGCGTTTCGCCGCCGGATGCACATAGCCCTCGGGCAGCGCATCCCCCATCTGATAGAGCGCCGGCGGCATAATCACCGGATCCACCAAGATGAGCCGTTGAAATCGTTGCCGGGCCCGCGCCGCAGCCCCGATCAAGATATGCCCGCCCATTGAATGCCCAGCCCCGACCATATGGCGCAGATCAAGCGCCTCAATCACCGCCAGCGCATCGTCGATAAAACCAGTCCAGTCGGGCAACGGGCCGCCAGAACTGCGGCCATGGCCCCGGTATTCTATGCGCTTTGATGATCCTTAACCTCGCCTCACCGGGTAACAGCAGGCACTGATTGGCTCTTGGGCGGCGCATTAACACACCCCGCCTTGGGTATAAGCGCATCGGCGCGCGCTTATCTTCCCTTGGGAACGCCCTCTCGAATGGCTTGGGAATATCCGGGCTTCACGCCGAAAGCTTGGCCTTTGGGTGAAACGCT
>JAOXSB010000187.1 GCA_025800345.1 Mangrovicoccus sp.
ACTGCGTGCCCAGATCATTGCCCTGACGCATCCCTTGGGTCGGGTCATGGCCTTCCCAGAACACCCGCAAAAGATCTTCATAACGCGCCTGGGCGGGATCATAGATCACCCGAACCACTTCGTTATGGCCGGTCTGGCCGGTGCAAACCTCGCGATAAGTGGGGTTGGGCGTGAAACCGCCCGCATAGCCCACCATGCTCAGCCACACGCCTGGGGTGTTCCAAAACATCCGCTCCACGCCCCAGAAACAGCCCATGCCGAACATCGCCTCTGCCATGCCTTCGGGCAGTTGTGATTGCAACGGCAGCCCCGATAGGAAATGCCGCTCTGCGGTGGGGATGGGCTCTGGGCGCCCTGGCAAAGCATCCTGGGCGGCAACCATCTGAGATTTTTTCCGTGACAGCATGAACATGGGCAAGCTCCGTTGAGTTGCCCAATAACATAAGCGGTCTCGGGCAATTTCCCAAATTTGGCACGGAGATGTTACTCGGCCGGCTCCTTTGAAGCGCTCGGCGCGCCGCGAAAACGGGCAAAGATCGTCTCATTGCCTGGCTCTGGATGGCGCGGGATCATCAACGCCAGCGCTAAGGACACAAAGGCCATCGCCGCCGCCATGGCAAATACCCCGCCCGGCGAGACCAGCCAAAGATACCCCAAGAGCGCCGGCAGAAACACCGCCGCGATATGATTGATGGTAAAGGCCACCGCCGCTGTGGGGGCCATATCCTCGGGCGCGCCAATTTTCTGAAAATAGGTTTTCAGGGCAAAGGCCAGGGCAAAGAACAGATGATCGATCACATAGAGCGCTGCGGCCAAGGCCGCGCCCCAGCCAAGCCAATAGATCCCGCCATAGGCCAGGAACACGGCAATCAGCCCGATATATTCAAAGCTCAGCGCCGCACGCTCGCCAAAGCGGGCCACCGCCCGGCCCATCAGCGGCGCAAAGATCATATTGGCGACATAATTGATCAGGAATAGCGCCGTGACCTCATGCACCTCAAAGCCGAAGCGCTCGACCATCATGAAGGCTGCAAACACCACGAAAATCTGGCGCCGCGCGCCCGACATGAATTGCAACGCGTAATAGAGCCAATAGCGTTTGCGCAGCACCAGGCGTTTGTCTTGGGGCGTGGGGGATTCAAATTGCGGATAGGTCAGCAAGCAGAAGATCGCGATCGCCGCCGTCAGCCCGCCCGAGATCATGTAAACAGTGACATAAGACAGATCGAGCGTCTTCCAGGTCAGCACCAAAAGCCCATAGGCCAAAAGCGAGGCCGCCGAGCCTGCGGCCAATAT
>JAOXSB010000299.1 GCA_025800345.1 Mangrovicoccus sp.
CTGCCCGATGGCACCCCCAAAGCCCTGCACGGCTATGATGAAGATATGCTGCGGCGGATGTTGCTCTATCCCGAAAGCGTGCCCCATTGGCCCGCGCCTTGGGATTTGCTCTATGGGCTTTGCCGCAACACCCCTTGGCGCCTGCCTGGGCATTTTTACCGCTTTGGCGCGGCCTCGGCCTTGCGCCGCACCCTCTCCAATCAGAAATAACCCAAAGCCGCCCAGCCCATGGGATGCGCGCCCGGGCATAAGGCCCGCGCGCGCAAAGGCTCAGAGCAGATAATCCGGCCCGATATCGAGAATGATCGGGTGATCATAAAGATCCAGCGTGATCATATCGGTATTGCTATATTGGGCCAGGCTGGTCACACCGCTGATCGGATCGAACAGCTCGATATCCTGGTAAGTCTCATCAAGCAGAACATTGACGCTAAGCGGCGCCACAGAGATTTCCGTGGCGGTTGGAATATCCCAGATCTCTTCTTCGCGCCAAATCACCAAGCTGGTGCTGCCATCGGA
>JAOXSB010000196.1 GCA_025800345.1 Mangrovicoccus sp.
AAATCTCGCGGGCTGCCGCTGTTTTTGCTTTCAGCCAAGCTGGTGGCCCAGGCAGGCGCGCGCGTTGTGCTCCATGGCTGGAACTCCCATCAAAACCCCATCGCTGATGTGCGCGCGAGCTTGGATGAGATCGAGATCGCCAGCAGCACCAGCCCCGATGCGGCGCGCGCCGCGCTAGAGGCAACGGGCATCACCTATCTGCCCCTTGAAGCGCTGGATCCGCGATTGCTGGAGCTGTTGCAATTGCGCGATGTGCTGGGCTTGCGCTCGCCCGTGAACACGGCCCTGCGCGCCCTGAACCCCTGCGCCGCGCCAGGATCGGTGCAAGGCGTGTTCCATCCGCCGTATCGCGACCTGCAACAAGCCACGTCGGCGGAATTGGGCGACACCACGGTGATAGTGCTCAAAGGCGCGGGCGGCGAGTTCGAACGCAACCCGGCCAAACCCATCGAGCTGTTCCAAGTGTTTGATCAGGAAACCGCACGGCGCATCCTGAACCCGATGCTTGATGAAAACCGGCGGATGGCCGATCCCACCGCGCAGACTGGTGATTTGGCGCGGCTTTGGCATGGCGAAATCACCGATCCTTTTGCGGAAGCCACCATCATTGGCACCGCTGCCCTGGGCCTCTTCGCGGCCGGGCTTGCTTCGGATCTGCCCGGCGCAGGCGAAATGGCCCAAGATCTTTGGACCAAACGCCCCGGCCGCAGACCACAAAAAAACACGGCCTAAACGGCGCGAGGGTAATTCATGCAGACCTTTCCCATGTTCTTGCGCGTGGCGGGCCGCCCTGTGGTGATTGCTGGCGGCGGCGAGACAGCGGCGCAGAAATGCCGTTTGATGCTCAAAACCCAGGCCAAGATTCGCGTTCTTGCCCCAGAGCTGGACGAGGAATTGGCGGATTTGGCCGCTCAAGGCCGGATCGCCCATGATGCGGCGCGCCCCGCCCCCGCGCGTTTTGCCGATGCGGCGCTGGTCTTTGTGGCCACGGGCTGCCCGGGCCTGGATGCGGCATTGCAAGATCTGGCGAAATGCGCCGGCGCCTTGGTGAATGTGGTGGATCAACCCGATCTTTGCGACGCGCTGACCCCATCGCTTGTGGATCGTGATCCGGTGGTGATCGCCATTGGCACCGAAGGTACCGCACCGGTCCTGGCGCGGCAGATCAAAACTCGTGTGGAGCAGATCCTCGAGCCCAACCTGGGCGAATTGGCCGGCCTGGCCGGGCGGCTACGGGGCGCGGTGGCCGCCCATGTGCCCCAAGATCAACGGCGGCCTTTTTGGCGCTGGGTCTTTACCGGTCAGCCGCGCCAGCTCAACGCGCGCGGGGCCGAACGGGAAGCGGCGCGCAAAATCAAAGACGCCATCGCCCAAGGCCGCGCGCCAGGATATAAACGCACTGGCAGCATCGCCCTGATCGATGGTTATGCAGGTCAAGCGGATCTGATGACCTTGCGTGCGGTGCAGCGCCTGCAAGAGGCCGATCTGTTGCTGCATGATGCCGATACCGCGCCAGAGATCCTCGAGCTGGCCCGCCGCGACGCAGAACGCCGTGCGGTGGAACCGGAGGATTGGTCACCTGAACGGCTCGCCCAATTGGCGCAACGCCACGCCGAAGCGGGAGAATCCGTGGTGCGGATTTTTGGGCCCAAACGGGGCGATCAAATACGCCAAGACGAGATCACCGCAATTCCCGGGGAAAATATCCTGGTTGAGCATATTCCGGTGGGACACGCCGATATTTCTGGCGAATAAGGTCACACTGCCGCCACAATTCCGCACGCCATCGCTATTCACGCTGGACCAGATCGAAGCGCAGCCCCTAATCCTATTCCCATGACAGGGAGGGTGAGCGTGTTCGCTATCAAGCAAAACCAACTGGCACACGCCGCGCAGATCGGCGTGTTTGCCGCCATGACCCTGACCGCCACCCTGCCCCAAGCCCGGGCCAGCGAATTCACCTCTGCGCTCACCAGCCGGGCCTTGGCCGCCTTTGGCTTTGTCGCCGTGCCCAATGAAACCGCCTCAACCCTTGATTACCAAGTGGCCAATGGGGAGGATTTTAATTTCAGCACCACCCAGCTTGGCGGCGGTTTTCGCCCTATTGAGAACGGCCCGATCTATCTAGAGGGTTTTTTGGGCTGGCAAAGCTATGATCCTGCGCTTCTGATCAGCCCAAGCTTGCCAAAATCGCTGCATGAGGCAGCGGATACGCCCCAAAATAACTGGTCCAGTCGCGGTGCGACCGGGGCGATTGGCTATAATTTTGATCTCGCCTCTGGGCTCACCATTCGCCCGGCGATCCATCTGGCCATTGGCGAAGTGGCCTCGGACAGCTCGCTCGTGCCTGATATCCCGATATTGCCAGGTTTTGGCAGCAAACCCGATGCGCCGGAATTGGGCGGCGGGCGGCTGACCACCGGGGGATATGGTGCCTCGCTTGGGCTCGAATATATGATCCGAGAACCCGCGCGCGAGGTCGATATTCGCGCCCGCTATACGTGGATGCGGCTTGTGGATTTGGAAAATGACCCGCTAATCACCTCCGAAGCGGATGCTTTGGCCGCCTCGATCTATGGTCGCTATCGCCACCCGATCAGCGATTGGAAGGTCTTTGACCGGCCTTTGCGCGCGGTCTGGGAGGCCAGCAGCTCTGCTTATCCAGGCGATCAAGGCAGCGCCCTTGATACCCCTTGGCTGGCCCAAATCGGCACCGGGCTAGAGGTGGATACCTCGGCCCTGCCCGTCCCCTATCTTGATTGCCTACGCCTTGTGGCGCGCTATGCGGTCGGCCAAAATTACGACGGCTATTCCATCGGGCTTGGTGTCACCTTCCGCCGCACGCGATAATGTTTTTATGCGCCTTCGAGATCTCTGGGATGTCTTTTGATGTATGAGTTCGCTGTGATACTGTCGCAATTGGGCCTGTTGCTCAGCCTTGGGGCCTGGATGTTCACCGGCGCGCGGGACAATTGGCTGTTTCCCTTCATGAACCAAAACGCCATCGCCATGGTGGTACGCATGGATGGGCTCCAAGAGGCCTTTCCCGAAGATTACGCGTGTATCGCCCATCGCCGGATCACAGATCCCGCGCGGATCAAACAGCTGTATTGGGCCATTGTGATTTGGGAAAGCTTTGCCACGCTACTGCTAGCCGTCGCCAGCATCGCCATGGCACTGGCGCTTTTGGGCCTGATGGATCACGAAGCCGCCCGCGGCCTGGGCTTGCTCGGCGCCCTTGCTTTCATGGTCAATTGGGCCGGGTTTACCATCGGCGGCAACCATTTTGGCTATTGGTATCTTCACGCCCCGACCCAAGCGACGCATTTTCTGCTGGCGCTTTGGGGCACCGGCACAATGATCATGATGACCATCCCCCAATGATGGTCGCGCCATGGAGCCGCGGCCCCATAGCTGTTTTTACGCCCCGCTCCCGCATTCTGCAGGCACATCGCTTAGGCCAAGATCGGATCCGGGGAGGTCCGGGCCAGCGCCTTTTCCAAACCGGTCAACTCCTCTTTGAGCTCTGAGATGATACGGTCCAAACGGTCCCGCTCATCCATCATTCCGGCCAGATGTTGTTTGGCAGTATTCACCGTCAGCTGAATTTGCTTAAGGTTATCCTCGGGCGAATACAGCTCTAGGATCTGGCGGATCTCTTCAAGGCTGAACCCATAGCGCTTGCCCCGCAAAATCAGCTTTAACCGCGCCCGATCCCGATTGGTAAAGAGCCGCTTCTGACCCACGCGAATTGGCGCAAGCAGTTCTTTTGTCTCATAAAATCTGAGCGTCCGGGCGGTGACCTGGAACGCATCACACATTTCCCGAATGGTCATTGTTTTCGTATTCAAAATCATCTCCTGAGGCTGAGAAAGCCGCGAGGATCGCGCCCTTTCATGCCCCAGAGATGGCAATTTACTCTAGGTTAGCTTTTTGCTCTGCGCCAATTTTTTGGGAAATGAGGACAACTCACCCGATTGTGGCGGCATTGCGCTCTGACGAGGGGGTTTTGCCCGTCCAACGCTTATAGGCGGTGGTAAAGGCCGCTTGATCTGCATAGCCCAATTGGAATGCGATCTCGGCCAGGCTCAAAGACGTGTCGCGCAAATAGCTATAAGCAACATCCAGCCGCACCCCATCCAAAACTTGGCGATAGGTCAGACCTTCTTCGGACAATCGCCGCGTGAGCGTGCGCCGAGACATGCCCAGCTTTGCCGCAATATCATCCGCACTGGGCGCGCCATCTTGAAACCCGTCCAAAATCAGCGGCTCCATACGGTCACGCAAGCTGGCGGAGCGGCGATTGCGGGCGGCAAGCAAGCTTTCCCCATGCTGCACCACCAGATCGCGCAAGCGCGGATCATAGCTCGGGATCGGCAAATCCAGCGTGGCTTTGGAAAACCGCAAACTGTCTTCGGCAGCGCCCCAAATCACATCGCAGCCCGCCAATTTGGCCAATCGCTCGCCGCCTTCACTGCGCCGATGGCGAAAGGTGATTTCTTCGGGCACAATCGGGCGTTCTAGCAAAAAGCGAAAAATCGATAACATCGTAAAAACCGCAAATTCACGGTCTAAAATGCTGCGATCCACCACCGGATCCATGCTGCGTACCCAAAAGGATGAAACCTCTTCCCCTTCGCGCAGATCGTAATCAAGCGAGGCGGCAGAAAACACCGTGTAGCGTTTGGAGCGTTGAATGGCGGAGCGCAACGTGCGGGAATTGCGGGCCACATAGCCAGGCACCGAGGTCACGGCGGTGTAATTCAACCCCAGTTTTGCCGCATAGCTGGTATCTTCGGCCAATTCGGTGGCCGCACGGATGAGCGCGGATTCATCGCGTAAAGTCAAAGGCCGATTGCGCGCAGCATCCCAAGGATAAGGCACTCCGGCCCGTTCCACGGCTTTGCGAAAAAAGGCTTCTCCGGACAGGCGGCGCATAACTCGGGCGAGATTTTCAAGATGAAGTAGAAACCCTTCATCCGCCCATTCGGACTGTCCTCTCATCTGGAATGCCCCTTGCAATCAATCATCGAAATTTGGCGTAAACCTTTTGCTAACACACATTAACTGCTATCACATTCACCTATTCGCAGAAATCCTGCCCGATTTCTTGGCAGAGGGTATCACATCGGTACAAGCAGAGTTCCTGAATTTTGAGCAGATCAGAGTTTGTGGCACAGTTGATATGTCGATAGAGCGGCGGGTTCTAGGTTTTTCTCCTCCCTTCCCGCGGACCCGTCGTTCCTTCGACCCGATCTTCTGTCAAAAACACTGTAATCTGTGCCACAGCGCGATTGTGAGCGCCCGCAATACCGCCCTATAAAAGCGCCAATATGGCAAAGATCTCAACCATTCGTAATCTCGGGGCGGCGATGGAAGCCGCGTTTGAAAAGGCCGGGCTCAACAGCGCTGAAGAGCTTCACGCGCTTGGGGCGCAAGCGGCTTATGCGCAGCTATTGGCCAGCGGCCATGGGGCCCATTCCATGGCTTATCGCGCTTTGGCCATGGGGCTGCAGGGGCGCCCCTGGCAAGAGTGTACTGAGGCCGAGAAAACCAAGCTGCGCGCGGAATATGACGAGATCTTGGCAAATCGGCGCCCGGCCCAAGATGATGGGGCCTTGCCCGCGGATATGGCCCGCGCCTTGGATGCTATGGGCGTGCGCAAAACCTAGCGCTGGCAAAAGTATAAAAAAAGGCCAACCCGAAGGCTGACCCTTTGTCAGTTTCGCTCTGAAAGCGGGGATTAGCCCACCAGTTCCAGACCCGAGAAGAAATACGCGATTTCCACAGCAGCGGTTTCCGGCGCGTCAGAGCCGTGCACGGAGTTCTCGCCAACGCTTTCGGCAAATTCCGCGCGGATGGTGCCAGCCGCTGCATCCGCAGGGTTGGTTGCGCCCATCACTTCACGGTTCTTGGCAATGGCGCCTTCGCCTTCGAGAACCTGAACAACCACCGGCTCAGAAGCCATGAAGCTGCACAGCTCGTCATAGAAAGGGCGCTCGGCATGCACAGCGTAGAATACGCCGGCTTGCTCTTTGCTCAGATGGATACGCTTTTGCGCCACGATCCGCAGACCTGCTTCTTCGAATTTGGCATTGATCTTGCCGGTCAGGTTGCGCTTGGTTGCGTCGGGTTTGATGATAGACAGCGTGCGTTCGATCGCCATTGGTTTTGTCCCTTGTCACTTCGGGGCAGACACCGGCCCCTATCACTTTTGTCTCGCGCGCCCATTACACGGGCTGTGCGCGGTTGAAAAGTCGCGATTGCGCGAGCGATTGACCATGGCCGCCCCATGCGGCACGAGGGCGACATGTTAAAGCTCGAAGATATCTCTTATTCGGTCGAAGGTCGGCCATTGATCGAAAACGCCAGCGCGGTGATCCCCACGGGCCATAAAGTTGGCCTGGTGGGGCGTAATGGCTCGGGCAAAACCACGCTGTTTCGGCTGATCCGAGGCGAGTTGACGTTGGAAACCGGGCGCATCACCCTGCCCGCCCGCGCCCGCATCGGCGGCGTGGCCCAGGAAGTGCCCGGATCAGAGGTCTCGCTCCTGGATACGGTGCTGGCGGCCGATACCGAACGGGCCGCCTTGCTGGCCGAGGCCGAGACCGCAACCGATCCTGCCCGCATCGCCGAGGTGCAAACCCGCCTGGCCGATATTGATGCATGGTCGGCTGAGGCCCGCGCCGCCACGATCTTGCGCGGCCTTGGCTTTACCTCGGCAGAGCAAGCCATGCCCTGTTCGGCCTTTTCAGGGGGCTGGCGCATGCGTGTGGCCCTGGCCGCGGTGCTGTTTTCCGCCCCAGATCTGCTGCTATTGGACGAGCCGACCAACTATCTCGATCTTGAGGGCGCCCTATGGCTGGAAAGCTATTTGGCCAAATACCCCCATACGGTGCTGGTGATCAGCCATGACCGGGGATTGCTCAACCGGGCGGTGGGCGCGATTTTGCATCTGGAGAATCGCGGGCTCACCCTCTGGCAAGGGCCCTATGACCAATTCGCCCGCCAGCGCGCAGAGCAGCGCGCGGTGCTTGAGGCCCAGGCCAAGAAACAAGCGGCCCGGCGCGCCCATCTGCAAAGTTTTGTGGATCGTTTTAAAGCCAAAGCCAGCAAAGCCAAGCAGGCCCAGAGCCGGGTGAAGATGCTGGAAAAGATGGAAAGCATCACCCCGCCCGAAGAAGCGGCGCAAAAAGCCTTTTCCTTTCCGGAACCCGAAGAGCTTTCCCCGCCCATCGTGCAAACGGACACAGCCTCAGTGGGGTATGACAGCACGGCGATTCTGCGCCGGTTGAACCTGCGTATCGATCAAGATGACCGGATCGCGCTGCTTGGCCGCAATGGCGAGGGAAAATCCACCTTGTCGAAGCTGCTGGCAGGGCGCTTGCCCGTGATGGAAGGCGATATTCGCCGCTCAAGCAAATTGCGCATCGGCTATTTCGCCCAGCATCAATTGGACGAATTGGAACCCGATGAAAGCCCGCTGCAACATCTGCGCCGGGTGCGGCCCGATGAAAATCCCGCCAAGCTGCGCGCCCGCCTGGCCGGGTTTGGCCTGATGGCGGAGCAAGCAGAAACCGAAGTGCGCCGGCTTTCGGGCGGTCAAAAAGCGCGGCTCTCGCTGCTCTTGGCCACGCTGGATGCGCCCCATATGCTGATCCTGGACGAGCCCACCAACCATTTGGATATGGAAAGCCGCGAAGGTCTGGTGGAAGCGCTTACCGCCTATAGCGGCGCGGTGATCTTGGTCAGCCATGATATGCATTTGCTTAGCCTGGTGGCGGACCGGTTGTGGCTGGTCAAAGACGGGGCGGTGACGCCTTTTGAGGAAGATCTCGACGCCTATCGGCGCTTGCTGCTGAGCCCGCCCAAGACGGAAAGCAGCGAAAAACCTGCGCCAAAACCCAAACCGCGCCGGGCCTCACGCGATGAGATATTGGCCGCCCGCGCGGAGCTGCGCAAATGCGAAGAGCGTTTGGATAAGCTTAACGCCATGCGCGACAAACTATCGGTCAAGCTCGCCGATCCGGCGCTTTATGAACCGGGCCGCGTGGGTGAGGTGGAAACCTGGCAAAAGAAATATGCAGAGCTGATGGATGGGTTGGACCGGGCCGAAGAGCTTTGGATGACCGCCCAAGAAAAGCTCGACGCGTTGGAGGCATAATGGATATCGCGCTTGCTGTAACGGCTTTTGCCACGCTGTTTGTGATCATTGATCCCATTGGCCTGGCCCCGATGTTCCTGGCCCTAACCCAAGGCATGGGCAAGGCCCGGCGGCGGGCCCTGGCCATTCGTGCCTGCGCCGTGGCCGCTGCGGTTCTAACGATTTTTGGCTTGTTCGGCAGTGCGCTGCTTGATGGGCTTGGGGTGTCCTTGGATGCGTTCCGCATCTCCGGCGGGCTGCTGCTGTTTTTGATCGCGATTGAGATGCTCTTTGAAAAACGCACCCAGCGGCGCGAGCAAACCCATGGGGATGAAGATCACGATCCATCGGTCTTCCCCTTGGGCACGCCTTTGATTGCAGGCCCTGGGGCCATGGCGGCGATGATCCTGCTAAGCACAAATAATTCAGCAGGTTGGATAGGTGTTCTTGAAGTGCACTTGGTCATGCTGTCGGTAATCAGCATCGTGCTTGTGCTGTTCTTGATGGCCGATGCCATCGAAAAAGCATTGGGGCGCACTGGGATTTTGGTGGTCACCCGTCTGATGGGGATGTTGCTGGCGGCGCTGGCGGTGCAATTTGTGCTCGACGGGCTGCGCAGCGCCGGGGTCATCCCCGTCTGATCTGCTCCTGGTATCCTAGGCACGCGCGCATATATGCTTTTTGCAAGCAAATGAGGGGCGCTATGAGCGGCGATAATATTGCAAGCCTGTTATATCTGAGCCTGCTCGGTGCGGTGATCGCGGGATATTTCCTTATGAGCCATCGTCACGAGATGGGCAAAATGGCTCAACAAGCGATGATCTGGGGGCTAATCATCGTGGGGCTTGTGGCCGCTTATGGGCTATGGGACGAGATGCAGGTGAAATTGCCCGCCAGCGGCGCGGTGATCGAAGAGAGCGGCGAGATCATCTTGCCCCGTGCCAGTGACGGGCATTTCTATATGACCTTGGATGTGAATAATGCGCCGATCCGGTTTTTGGTGGATACCGGGGCAACCCATATGGTGTTGAGCACCCAGGACGCACAAAAAGCCGGGATTGATACACAGACTCTGGCGTTCTTTCGCAAGGCCCAAACCGCGAATGGGACAGTTTCCACCGCCATGGTGCGCCTGGATCGCGTCGCCTATGGGCCAATGCTGGATCAAGGGGTGCGCGCCAAAGTCAGTGCAGGCGAGATGCCAGGATCGCTTTTGGGCATGAGCTATCTAAACCGGTTCGAGAATATCTCGATCTCCGGCAACAAGATGAAGCTCACACCTTAAGCACTTCCGCTTTCGGCCTTTTTCTCCCAACGGCCGCTTTCTTGGCTCCAATATTGCGCGGCGCAGCCCGCCGCCGTCAGCCGCCGCCATTGGGCGCGGGCTTGCTCCACCGCCGCGCTATCGCCGCCATCAAAAAGGATACAAGCCCTGGCAAGCTGATCGACTTCTTCGGCGCGCAGCTCCGCCCCATCAATGGCCATGACGCAATTGGTCTGCGCCCCCGCTTGTTCCGAGAGGGTCAGCAAAATTGGCTGGCGCGCATCATGCTCCCCGCCCGCAATACCATGGGGCAGGAAGCCTTCTTCTGGGCGCAGCCAAAGCTGTTGATCCAACCGGTCCAGCGCTTGCGCCTCGCGCCCGCGCAGTTCCACCCGCATTCCCGCCTCAAGGGCTTTGGGCAATAGCGTGGCAAGGGTATGTGCCACGCTATCCCGGGTCAGGTGGTAAAAGAGCACCGCGCCCATGGGCGGTTCAGCCCTCGAACCGGTTGCGGATCAGGCGATCCAGGCTCAACACGCCCCAGCCAGAGGCCCCTTTCGGTGCATAGCTGGTTTCGGCCTTCACGCTGGCCACCCCTGCAATATCCAGATGCATCCAGGGCGTGCCCTCTTTGATGAACCGTTGCAGGAATTGCGCAGCGGTGATGGAGCCCGCGGCGCGCCCGCCCACATTTTTCATATCTGCCACTTGGCTTTTGAGCATTTTGTCATAGGCCGGATCCAGTGGCATGCGCCATGCGCCTTCGCCCTCACTGGCGGCAGCGGCCAGGAAATCCGTGCAGAATCCGTCATCATTGCCAAACACCCCGGCTTTTTCATGGCCCAGCCCGATGATGATTGCCCCGGTCAAGGTCGCCAAATTGATGATGCCTGCAGGTTTATATTCTTCTTGGGCATACCAAAGCACATCGGCCAGCACCAAACGGCCTTCGGCATCGGTATTGATGATCTCGACCGTGTCACCCTTCATCGAAGCCACCACATCGCCCGGACGGGTGGCATTGCCATCGGGCATGTTTTCCACCAGCCCGATCAACCCGATCACATTGGCTTTGGCTTTGCGCAGCGCGATGCTGCGCATCACCCCGGCAACCACACCGGCACCACCCATATCCATGGTCATGTCTTCCATACCAGCTGCGGGTTTGAGGCTGATACCGCCCGCATCGAAACACACGCCCTTGCCCACCAAAGCAAAGGGGGCTTCATCGCCGCCGCCATTCCAGCGCATCACCACAACTTTGGAAGGGCTGCGCGATCCTTGGCCCACAGCAAGCAAAAGCCGCATGCCGAGCTTTTCCAGCTGCTCTTCTTCAAGCACTTCGACCTCAAGGCCAAGCTCTTGCATGGCTTCGCAGCGGGCAGCGAATTCTACGGTATTGAGCACATTGGCAGGCTCGCTCACCAAATCACGGCAGAAAAACACCCCATCGGTCAAGGCATCATTATCAGCGGCGGCTTGGGCGGTTTCCTCGGGTTTGGAGACCATAAAGCACACAGCCCCTTCCGGGCGCGGCTCTTTGGTTTTGTGATCAGAAAACTCATAAGCGCGCAGGCTCAGCCCCAGGGCAAGCTCATCGGCACGGGTCAAATTGCCCGCCAGCACCAGCAATTCTTTGCTATCTTTGGCCTTTCCCATGGCCACTCCGGCTTTGCGTGCGTCAGCGCTGGAGGGTTTGCGCGGCAGTTTAATCACTTGCACCGCGTCCGCTTCCATCCCGGTTGGAAAGC
>JAOXSB010000209.1 GCA_025800345.1 Mangrovicoccus sp.
ACCACCCCGTACCGCCGCGATGTGAAGCGCTTGGATGTTCTGAACTGGCCAGATAGATATCGGGCGGTTTCCGAGCGGCTGTTGCGCCGCCTTTTCTTCAGGCCCGGGGCGCTCTGTGCAAGTCTTTGAGATCATGATGGTATTCTACCAAGCTTGTATGCCAGTTCCCCAAGAATCTCGGGCATGGGATTTGTGATCACAAAGATGCCAGATCCGCGCCCTACTGCGCCTGCTACAAGCAAACCCCGGCTGCTTTTTGTCATGCAGCAGGCTTTGGGCTGGATCACCTATTCCAAAGAATTGCAGCAGGTGCTGGAGACCCGCCAGGATATTGAGTGGGCCTTTTTGCCCATGGTGCCGCGCAATTGGCGCCACCGGCTTTTGGTCAACCCATTCATGAGCCCAGGCAGCGGGCTGTTGCGCCGCCTGGATCCGATCACCGCTTATGGCGGGCCGCTCGGGGCAAAAGTGCGCCGCCGGATCGACGCGTTCCGCCCGGATATTGTCCATTGCGCAGGGCATTTTCTGGCCGGGGCGGTGCCCTCGGGGCCGGGCCAGCCTTTGCTGACAGCGGCCACGGATTCCACTCGCTGGAATATGGCCCGCC
>JAOXSB010000222.1 GCA_025800345.1 Mangrovicoccus sp.
ATCTGGGCCAGATTGCGGCCAACCTCGCCGCAGAGATCCCCCAGCAGGCGATTATCCGGAAATTCAAGCTGCTCACTGCCAGCATCCGCGGCAGGCGCATCGGTCAATGTGGTGACGGGCAAGTAGACCCCCTTACTAACCCGCTCAGGGTGCCAAGTTCCGCCCCCCCGCGCAAGCACCCAATGCGAATTGTCACGGAACTGACGTAGAGCCGTTTTCAACCCGCCTAGTTAACCATCCCCGAGCCAGTCACCCTGGTCACATCCCGATCGTTAGACCGATGAAGCCCCTTTACTCTGAGGGTCCAGAGCGCCATATCCGCCTCTGGTTAACACTGATTCATTATTCATCTTTTTACGTCTTTCTAACTTTTAAGCCCCCATTGCTCAGGTAACGTCGCCAATCGGCAATATAGGCACGCCCCAGGCCAAGCAGTTTCCGTAAGATGATTCTAACCACACCCCCATGCTGGTCTTCGCAGCCCCTCCTCAAATGACCGGGCGCGACATTCCCCCAGATCCGGTGCCAAGCGGGAACACCCCTGCCGATCGCCTTGGCCAGGTATTGGCGCTGTTTCTCAAAGCGCGCGGCGACTCGGCACAGATCGCGCCCGAAACGCTCGCCATGCACCAATCCACTCTCAGCGGGGCGATGGAACGCAATCTTCACCAAGCCGCTTTGGACCAAGCGGGCCGCTTTCCCAAACGCGATAGCACTGGCATCGTTGATCACCCGGCTTTGAAGGCGCATCTGGAAACGCTCAATCAGCTTTGCGCGGCGCTCAAAAGCAGCCAGCCATCCGCGGCGGGCGACATGATGGCGTTGCAAGCCGTGTTGGATATTCTCGCCACGCGCAGCGCCCGCCAACGCCATTGCGAGGGCGCGCTACACCCCGCCCCTCCGGGCGAGGAGACTGGCCGCGAATATTGGCGCGGCGCGCGGCTCGATTTGGCCCAATGCGATCTGCGCGGCCTTTCTGGCACCCGGCAAGGCAGGCGGGAATTCGATCTGAGCCATAGCGATTTGACCGGCGCACAATTGGATGCTGCGGATTTCAAACGGGCGAAACTGCGCGGAGCGGATCTGAGCGGCGCGCGGTTGAACGGGGCTGATTTGCGCCTGGCCGATTTCACCGGCGCGGTCCTGCATAACGCGCAGCTCAAAGCGGCAGAGCTGGAAAAGGCCCGCCTGTGCCAAGCAGATCTGCGCGGGGCCGATCTGCGCGAGGCGCGTTTGCCTGGCGCGCGGCTGGATCACGGGGATTTGCAGCAAGCCCGGTTCTCCCATGCGCTGTTGTCCTGGGTGCGTTTTGATCACAGCACCCTCACCGAGGCGGAACTGGAACAGACCGATTTACGCGGCGCCAATCTAAACGCTGCTGTTTTGCATCACGCCCGGATGGCCAAGACCAATTTGGGCGCAGCCAGTTTGCAACATGCGATACTAACCGGCGCGGATCTTGGCGCCAGCTTGTTGAACCTGGCGCAATTTCAAGACGCGGATCTTAGCGGTGCCAATCTGCAAGGCGCATTGCTCTGGGGCAGCCGTTTCTCCGACAGCACAAAGCTGAAAGACGCAGATTTCACCGGCGCTGCATTTAAAGATCTGGACCTATCCAAGTTGGCCGTGACGCCCGAGCAGCTCGCCCAGGGCTTTGGGGATGGCAGCGTGATTTTGCCCCCGGGGCTCACGGCGGGAGAATATCCTCTCACCCATTGGACAGCTGAGCCGCTCAGCCTGGATAACAGCCCCCAGAGCGATGCCTTCACCCAAGCCTGGCGCGCATGGCAAAAGGCCCAATGAAGGCTTAGAGGCGGCGGAATTATGCCCGGCGCAGAGTTTCCGGGCGCGCGCCCTTTGACCATTGCGCCACAGCCGCACCGAACGCCTCAAATAGCGGGCGGCTCACCGGATCGGTGGCGGCGCGCCATTCGGGATGCCATTGCACCGACAAGGTAAAGCCCGGCGCGCCCTCGATATAAAGTGCCTCGGGCGTGCCATCTTCGGCCCAACCATCGATCACCACATGATTGCCAGGCTCTTTGATGCCCTGACCATGCAGCGTGTTGGTCATCACCTCAGTGGCACCCATAAGCTGATCAAACACCCCATCGGGGGTGAAACTGACCTTTTGCCGGATCTCGAATTTCTCTTCCAAACTGCCATCTGGGGGCATGCGGTGATTCATCCGCCCCGGCAGATCACGGATCTCGGGGTAAAGGGTGCCGCCCATCGCGACATTGACCTCCTGAAACCCCCGGCAGATGCCCATAATGGGCTGCCCAGCGGCCACGCAAGCCCGGATCAGCGGCAAGGCAATCGCGTCGCGGGCGCGATCAAACTGCCCATGGGCTTCGGTCTCGGGCTCACCATATTCTTCGGGATGCACATTGGGCCGCCCACCGGTAAAGACAAACCCCGCACAGGTGGCCATCAACTCGTCTACGGTCACGAAACGCGGATCGGCAGGGATCAAAAGCGGCATGGCCCCAGAGACCTCGGCCACAGCCTCGGAATTCATGGTTCCCCCTGCATGGGCAGGGTATTCATCATTAATCAGATAGCTATTGCCGATAATGCCAACGACGGGGCGGGCCATGGAACCTCCACTGTTCAGATCCCGTCATTGATACCCACCCTAGGCCGCAGCGCCAAGGGCACAGGCCCGCACAGGGCCTGCGCAACCATGCAAAAGCGCCTCTTTAGGCGACAGCGCTCAATCCTGCAGCTTCAACACCGGCCACAGCCGCGGCCGCGTCATTGTCAGAGGTATCGCCAGTGATGCCGACCGCCCCAAGCACGGTGCCATCAGCGTCTTTGACCAGCACCCCGCCAGGGACCGGCACGAATTGGCCATCATAAAGACCGTTCAACGCGCCCACAAAATAGGGCTGCTGTTCGGCGCGGGCATGAATGGCCGAACCGGGCATGCCCAGCATCACACAGCCATAGGCTTTGCCATGGGCAATGCCAAACCGGCCGGGGCTAGCGCCATCTTCACGCTCAAACGCGATCACATGGCCGCCTTGATCCAGCACCACCACCGATAGCGGATTCAGATCCATCTCGCGGCCCTTAGCACGGGCCGCTGCGATGATTTTCTGAGCGGTTCCTAGGGAAATTCCAGCCATCTTATGCTGTCTCCGTCGCTTTTGCGGCCAGCGCCGCTTTCAATTCCGAACGCCGCTTATGCAGCACTGGCTCCGTATAGCCCGAGGGCTGCACCCGGCCTTCGAACACCAACTCGCAGGCAGCTTGATAGGCGATGCTCGTGAAATCCGGAGCCATGGGGATATAGGCGGGATCGCCTGCGTTTTGCGCATCCACCTTAGCGGCCATGCGCTGCATCGCGGCCTCGACCTGCTCGCGGCTGATCACGCCCTGATGCAGCCAATTGGCCAGGGCTTGCGAAGAAATCCGGCAGGTGGCCCGATCTTCCATCAGGCCCACATCATGGATGTCGGGCACTTTAGAACAGCCCACCCCTTGATCGACCCAGCGCACCACATAGCCCAGGATACCTTGGGCATTATTGTCGATCTCGTTTTGCACGTCTTCGGCCGAAAGGTTTTGCCCTTCGGAAACCGGATAGCACAGCAAATCCTCTAGCGTGCCCCGCGCCCCACCAGCGGCCAACTCATCCTGACGCGCCAGCACATCGAGCTTGTGATAATGGGTGGCATGCAGCGTGGCCGCGGTTGGGCTGGGCACCCAAGCGCAGGTGGCCCCGGCTTGCAGATGGCCGATCTTGGCGGTCAGCATTTCCGCCATTCGGTCCGGCATGGCCCACATGCCTTTGCCGATCTGCGCCGTGCCCTTGAGCCCGCAAGCCAAGCCGATATCCACATTGCGATCCTCGTAGGAAGCAATCCAAGGCGTGGATTTCATCGCGCCTTTGGGCAGCATCGCGCCCGCTTCCATAGAGGTGTGGATCTCATCGCCAGTGCGATCCAAGAAGCCGGTATTGATAAAGGCCACACGGGATTTGGCAGCGCGAATGCACTCCTTCAGATTGACCGAGGTGCGGCGCTCTTCATCCATGATGCCCATTTTCACCGTGTTGGGCGCCAGGCCCAGCAAGGTTTCCACACGGGCAAAGACCGCATCGGAAAAGGCCACTTCGACCGGCCCGTGCATTTTGGGTTTCACCACATAGACCGAGCCAGCGGCAGAGTTGCGCGGACCTTCGGTCTTGTTCAGATCATGCATGGCGATGGCCACGGTCACCAGCGAATCCAGCAGGCCTTCGGGGATCTCATTGCCTTCAGCGTCCAAAACCGCCGGGGTGGTCATCAGCAGACCCACATTGCGCACTAGCATCAGGGCGCGGGTTTTGACATCAAAACTGCTGCCATCGGGGGCGGTATATGTGGCATCGGGCGACATGGTGCGGGTGAGGGTTTGGCCGCCCTTTTCAAAGCTCTCGGTCAGATCACCGCGCATCAAGCCCAGCCAATTGCCATAGGCCTGCGCTTTGTCCGGCCCATCCACACAAGCCACCGAATCCTCGCAATCCATGATCGCGGTGACGGCGGCCTCAAGATTGACCGTAGCGATCCCCGCAGGATCGTCTTTGCCGATTTGGTCATCTGGGTTGATCACGATCTCGACCTTCAGCCCGTTATGGGCAAAGAGCAGCTTGGTGATCGCTCCATCTTGAGCATAGCCCAGATATTGCGCCGGATCAGCCAATGCGGTGGCAGCATCGCCTTGGGCAATGGTCAGAGCACCATTTTCAAAACCGAGCCCAGTGACGGTCGCCCAAGACCCCGCTGCCAAAGGCACCGCCCCATCAAGGAACTCCTTGGCCCAAGCGATGACCCGCCCGCCGCGCTCGGGATCATAGCCTTTGCCCGCGGGCAGATCGCCCAGCGCATCAGTGCCGTAAAGCGCATCATAAAGATTGCCCCAACGGGCATTGGCCGCGTTCAACGCATAGCGGGCATTGGTGATCGGCACCACAAGCTGCGGGCCGGGGATTTCTGCAAATTCGGGATCCACATTGGCGGTCTCGATCTGGAAATCAGGCCCTTCAGGCACCAGATAGCCGATCTCGGTCAGCATGGCTTTATAGGCGGCGGGATCTTCTGGCTGACCTTTATGTGCCAAATGCCAAGCATCGATCTGTTCTTGGATTCGCGTCCGCTCGGCCAAAAGCTCGGCATTTTTCGGACCAAATTCGGCCAAAAGATCCGCAAGAGCCCGCCAAAACGCTTCGGCACTGATATCCAGCCCCGTAAGCGCTTGCTTTTCTATAAATTCGGCCAGAGTGGTCTCCACCTGCAGGCCTGCGCGTTGGCTACGCTCGGTCATCCCCGTCTCCTTTACCCTCGTGCTGGCCAGGCAAATCGGCCAAATAATCTTACCACTTCTTAGGGGGTCCCAGCGCTGCAAGCAACCAAGCCCCGCATATTGGCCAGCCCTTCACGAAAATCGCGCGGCGCCCCTTAGACAAAAGGGGCCCCAAACCGGCCCGGCTTAAGCAATATCAAACCGCCCAGCTTCGATATTTTTATGCAAGCTTTGAGCATCAAAGATCCGGCCATTCATGACCCCCCAGACGCCCGGGGCATAGCTTTGAGCGGCGATCATCGCCCCGCCCAAATTGAAATCCGCATCCGAGCGGTGCAGGGAATAGGGCCGCATCGCCCCGGTCAGCACTACGGTTTTACCCTTTGCTTCGGGTCCAAGATGCGCTGCCAGATAGCGCGCACTTTCCCCCATGGTGCCCGTGCCATGGGTGATCACGATTGCCTCTTCCTCAGCATCTTGCACCGCTTGCGCCACGCGCATGAGATCAGCCTCGACCAGTTCAAGGCTGTCTTTTTGCATCAAAACTTCGACCTTGGGGAAATAGCAGCGCGCCACTTTCAGCATCTCTGGCACATGACTGGCCCCATCTGGGGCAAATCCCAAACCTTCACTGCGGGTGTCATGCACCTTGTCTAGAGTTCCCCCGGTGACCAGAATCCTGAGATCTTTCATAAATGCCCCATTTCTTGGCAAACCCTCACGGGCTTTCAAGTTTACCCTATGTACTCCAGAGCATCAGCCCCAGATTTGCGAATAAATTTGGAAAAACCTCCTCATCTGGTTAGCCTTTGAGCAGATCGCGCAATCCATAGGGCGCGACGCAAACAGGGACAGTGAGTAATGGGCTTTTTGCAAAGTTTCTTTGGTCTCATCGGAGACCTCACTTGGGGTTGGGCGCTCAGCCCGCTCTTGATCGTATTTGGTCTTTTCATCACGCTTTTGACGGGCTTCGTGCAATTTCGCTTTTTCAAGCGCATGTTCCGCGTGCTCTCGGGCAAAAATCAATCCCATGACCCCAACGCGATCTCGGCGCGCGAGGCGCTGTTGATCTCGGTCGGGGGCCGCGTGGGCGGGGGCAATATCGCCGGTGTGGCGGTGGCCATCTCCTTAGGCGGGCCTGGCGCCGTGTTTTGGATGTGGGCAGTGGCTTTGGTGGGCATGGCGACCAGCCTGGTGGAATGTTCCCTGGCGCAGCTCTACAAACGTCGCGAACCCAACGGGGATTTTCGCGGCGGTCCAGCGCGGGCGATCCTGCACGGACTAGGCCCGGAATATCGCGGACTAATCGTGGTCTATGCGGTCTGTCTGATCGCTGCCTTCGCCCTGGGCTTCAATGCGTTCCAAGGCAATACCGTGGCCGGTGCCATGCAAGACAGTATGGGCATTGACCGAGTGATCTCGGGCGCTGTGCTAGCGGTGATCGCAGGCTTCATCGTCTTTGGCGGCATCCACCGCATCGCGAAAACCGCCGATGTTGTCGTGCCGATCATGGCCATTGGCTATATCGCCATGGCGCTGTTGGTCATCGTGCTCAACATCACCTCGCTGCCGGGTGTGCTGTATGATATTGTCGCCAATGCCTTTGGTTGGGAACAAGCGGTCGGCGGCGGCATGGGCGCAGCTTTGGCCCAAGGTTTGCAGCGCGGGCTGTTTTCCAACGAAGCCGGTCTTGGCTCGGCCCCGAACGTGGCTGCAACCGCAGATGTACGGCACCCGATCAGCCAGGGCATTACCCAATCGCTCTCGGTCTTTATCGATACGATTTTCATCTGCTCTTGCACCGCCTTCATCATCTTGTTGGGCGATGCCTATGTGCCCGGTGCCGAAGGCGTGGATGGGATCGTTTTGACTCAGCATTCGCTGGTCTCGCATTTCGGCAATTGGGTGGCTTATCTGCTGTCCTTTATGATCCTGCTCTTCGCCTTTAGCTCGATCATCTATAACTACTATCTGGGCGAGAATGCTCTGACCGTGCTGACCGAAAGCCCTATCGCGCTTAATATCCTGCGGGTGGTGGTGATTGGGATTGTTTTCCTGGGCGCTTCGGCACCAGGCGCAACCTCGGTCTTCTTCTTCTCCGATCCGATGATGGGCATCTTAGCGGTGGTCAACCTCGTGGCACTGATGATGATGCTGCCCACGGCGTTGCGATTGCTGCGCGATTTCAGGGCTCAGCTTGCGGCAGGGGTGGATCGCCCGCTCTTGAACCCTGACGATTACGCTGATCTCGATATCGACCGGACCGCTTGGACCGGCGAGGCCAAAGACTAACCTGAACGCGCGGCGGCCCTGGGGTTTTTGACGCCCGGGGCCGCTGCGCCTCTTGCACCTGGCAAGGCGCGCGGTAGGCTGGCCCCAAGCCAAGGAGCCCCCCATGCGCGATGCCTCACCTGCTAGCCAGCCCCAAACGATTTACCTCAAAGACTACCGCGCGCCGGCCTATTGGGTCGATAAGGTACATCTGAGCTTTCACCTGGCGCCCAAGGCCACAAAGGTGATCAGTCGCATCCGGTTTCGCCCCAATCCCGAGGCCCCTGGCCCCTTTACGTTGCATGGGGAGCAGCTGAATTTGGTTTGGGCCAAAATCGACGGGGCCGAGATCACCCCCGAGATCAGCGCCACAGGCCTGACTTGCCCAGTGCCGGATGTTCCCTTCACCTGGGAGGCCGAGGTCGAAATATCCCCCGCCACCAATACCGCGCTAGAAGGGCTCTACATGTCCAATGGCATGTATTGCACCCAATGCGAGGCCGAAGGGTTTCGCAAAATCACCTATTACCCGGATCGGCCCGATGTGATGGCCCCTTTCACTGTGCGGATCGAAGGCGATGCGCCAGTGCTGCTGTCCAATGGCAATCCCATGGGCGCGGGCGAGGGATGGGCGGAATGGCATGATCCCTGGCCCAAACCGGCCTATCTGTTTGCGCTGGTGGCTGGCGATCTTGTGGCCCATCGCGACAGTTTCACCACCGGTTCGGGCAAGCCAGTGGATTTGGCCCTTTGGGTCCGGCCTGGCGATGAGCATAAATGCGCCTTTGGCATGGACGCGCTGAAACGTTCCATGGTCTGGGATGAAAAGGTCTATGGCCGGGAATATGATCTGGATCTTTTCAACATCGTCGCCGTGGATGATTTCAACATGGGCGCGATGGAGAATAAGGGGCTGAACATCTTCAACTCCTCGGCGGTGCTGGCCAGCCCGGAAACTGCAACGGATGCGAATTTCGAGCGGATCGAAAGCATCATCGCCCATGAGTATTTCCACAATTGGACGGGCAATCGGATCACCTGCCGGGATTGGTTCCAACTGTGCTTGAAAGAAGGGCTGACCGTGTTCCGCGATCAGCAATTCAGCGCTGATGAACGCTCGGCCCCGGTGCAGCGCATCAATGATGTGCTGGCCCTGCGCGGGCGGCAGTTTCGTGAAGATAACGGCCCGCTGGCCCATCCGGTGCGCCCGGAAAGCTTTGTGGAGATCAATAATTTCTACACCGCCACGGTTTACGAAAAAGGCGCGGAACTGATCGGGATGCTGCGCCGCTTGGTGGGCGCGGAACATTACGACACCGCGCTGCGCCTTTATTTCGAGCGCCATGATGGCCAGGCCTGCACCATTGAGGATTGGCTAAAAGTCTTTGAAGACGCCACCGGCCGAGATCTAAGCCAATTCAAGCGTTGGTATTCCCAGGCGGGCACGCCGCGGGTGAAAGTGAGCGAAGATTGGGATCCCTCCGGCACCTATACGCTCACCCTGGCCCAGCACACCCCGCCCAGCCCCGGCCAGGATGACAAAC
>JAOXSB010000302.1 GCA_025800345.1 Mangrovicoccus sp.
GCTCTTTATCGACGAGATCCACACAGTGATCGGCGCAGGGGCCACTTCAGGCGGGGCCATGGATGCCTCGAACCTGCTGAAGCCTGCGCTTCAGGGCGGTAAGCTGCGCTGCATGGGCTCTACCACCTATAAAGAATTCCGACAGCATTTTGAAAAGGACCGGGCCTTGAGCCGCCGGTTCCAAAAAATCGATGTGGCGGAGCCCTCGGTGGATGATGCGGTGAAAATCCTCAAAGGCCTCAAACCTTACTTTGAGGAGCATCACGATATCAAATACACCACCGATGCGATCAAATCCGCCGTGGAGCTTTCGGCGCGCTATATCAATGACCGCAAACTGCCCGATAAAGCGATTGATGTGATCGATGAAGCTGGCGCGGCTCAGCATCTGGTGGCGGAAAGCCGTCGGCGCAAAACCATCGGCGCGAAAGAGATCGAAGCGGTGGTGGCGAAAATCGCCCGTATCCCACCGAAAAATGTCTCTAAAGATGATGCTGAGGTGCTGAAAGATCTCGAAACCACACTGAAACGGGTGGTGTTCGGCCAAGATGCTGCGATCGAGGCTTTGGCATCCTCGATCAAATTGGCGCGGGCTGGTCTGCGCGAGCCGGAAAAACCCATTGGCAACTATCTCTTCGCAGGCCCCACCGGGGTCGGTAAAACCGAAGTGGCCAAACAGCTTGCCGATACGCTGGGCGTGGAATTGCTGCGCTTTGATATGTCGGAATATATGGAGAAACACGCGGTCAGCCGTTTGATCGGGGCGCCTCCCGGCTATGTGGGCTTTGATCAGGGCGGGATGCTTACCGATGGGGTGGATCAGCACCCCCATTGCATCCTCTTGCTGGACGAGATCGAGAAAGCGCATCCGGATGTTTACAACATCCTGTTGCAGGTGATGGATCACGGCAAGCTTACCGACCATAACGGGCGCCAGGTGGATTTCCGCAATGTGGTTCTGATCATGACCTCCAATGCGGGGGCGGCGGAGCAGGCTAAGGCCGCGATTGGCTTTGGCCGGGATCGCCGCGAGGGAGAGGATACCGCCGCGATTGAGCGGACCTTTACGCCGGAATTCCGCAACCGCCTCGATTCGGTGATCAGCTTCGGGCCGCTGCCCCGCGAGGTGATCTTGCAAGTGGTCGAGAAATTCGTGCTGCAACTGGAAGCCCAGCTGTTGGATCGCAATGTGACCATCGAATTGTCGCCAGCGGCCGCCGAATGGTTGGCCGATAAGGGCTATGATGACCGGATGGGTGCCCGCCCGCTGGGCCGGGTGATCCAAGAGCATATCAAAAAGCCCCTGGCCGAAGAGTTGCTCTTTGGCAAATTGGCCAAAGGCGGGATCGTGCGCGTGGGTGTTGCGGATGGCAAAATCAAACTGGAATCTGTGCCGCCAGAGCGAGCGCGGATTTCCGGCAAGAAGCCGCCACTGCTGACAGCGGAGTAACTCCGCTATCTCAGACATTAAAAAGGGCCAGTGCGATATGCGCGGGCCCTTTTTTAACTACCACTTACCAGGTGACTTTTATACGGCGGGCATGGCTTTTCGACCGGCGATATAGGTCGCTGCCACCGCCCGATCATCGCCCATCATAATTGTGGGAAAGAGCTGTTCCCAAAAATCCTCGGCCCGCTGCACCCGCTGGGCAATGGCCGGGGTGCTGGCCAGATCAATCACCACAAGATCTGCCTCATGGCCCACCGCCAGATTGCCGATCTTATCTTGCATACGCAGGGCTTGGGCCGAGCCTTGGGTGGCCAGCC
>JAOXSB010000236.1 GCA_025800345.1 Mangrovicoccus sp.
GGCCAATCGCATCGGGCATTTTGATCTGATTGGCGATCTCGCGCGGGCCATAGCCATGATTGGCCAGGCGCAGGGTTTCGTCATGGATAAAGCGATAGGCGTCGCGCTGGTTGCGCAGATGCGATTGCACCGCCTCTTTGCCCCAACCCGGCCAGTGATGGCTGCCAAAATAGAGCTCAGACCGATCCCCGAAAAGCTGCAAGCTCTCATTGAGATAGCGGGTCCAGGCCAGCACATCGCGCACCCGCGCCCCGCGCAGCGTGTAAGTGTTATGCAAGGTGTGATTGGCGGTTTCAGCCAGGCATAGCGCTTTGAATTGCGGGAAATAAAACATCATTTCCGAGGGCGCTTCGGCCCCATGGGCCATTTGAAACTCGATATCGATCCCATCCACGGTCAGTTTCGCGCCGGTTTCTGACACGATCTGATTGGGCGGCACCACCGACACCGTGCCTGCGGGCGTGGTTTTGCCCAAGCCCGAGCCGATCTGCCCCGCCGGGCCCGTGGAGACCACATTGCCAAAATGATACGAGGCGCGCCGGGTCATGGGATTGCCCGCCAGCACATTTTCCGAAATCGCGTGTTCCATGAAGCCGCACCCGTCTTTGGCCTCTTTCTCGGAAAGCCTATCCCAAGCAGTTTTCCCGCATTTT
>JAOXSB010000303.1 GCA_025800345.1 Mangrovicoccus sp.
GGGTTAAGCCTTGATTGAAATTGATCGAGGGAGAAGCCCCGATGTTCTCTGACCTGAACGTCTTTAAGACCGCGTACGCAATGGCAACCCATGCCGGACAACGGCAGGCGGTCATTGCGCGCAACATGGCCAACGCTGATACGCCGGGCTACCAGCCCCGCGATATCCAGGCCTTTAAAACCGCATTCGAAAACACCTCGGCCAAGACCGAAATGACCGCCACCCGGCAGGGTCATCTGAACGGCAGCAGCCCAACGGGGCAAAGCTGGGCCGAGTTTGAGGCTGAGCCGCATGGTGATCCCAATGGCAACGGCGTGTCGCTGGAGGGCGAGATGCTCAAAGCGATTGAGGTCAAGCGCCAGCATGACCGCGCCCTGGCGATCTATCGCTCGTCCATTGGTATTCTGCGCACCAGTCTGGGCCGCGGGTAAGGAGCGATTGATATGAGCGATTTTTCCCATTCCCTATCTGCCTCGGCCAGTGCGTTGCGGGCGCAGGCGGCCCGTTTGCGGCACGTG
>JAOXSB010000306.1 GCA_025800345.1 Mangrovicoccus sp.
ACGGGGCCAATCCGCTGGCGGATCTTCGGGTGCGTCAGGCGATGAATATGGCGATCAATCGCGAGGCCATCAAACAGGTGGTGATGCGGGGCCAGTCTCAGCCCGCCGGGGTGATCATGCCGCCCTTTGTCAATGGCTGGACCGAAGCGCTAGATGCGGTGCCTGCCACCGATATTGAAGCGGCCAAAGCGCTGATGGATGAGGCAGGCTATGGCGATGGGTTCTCGATCCAGCTTGATTGCCCCAATGATCGCTATATCAATGACGAAGCCATCTGCCAGGCCACGGTGGGGATGCTGGGTCAGATCGGGATCAAAGTGAATCTCGATGCCAAACCCAAAGCGCAGCATTTCCCGCTGATCACCCAAAGCCAGACCGATTTCTATATGCTCGGCTGGAGCGTGCCGCCTTTGGACAGCGTCTATATCTTCAACTTCCTCTACCATTCCCGTGGCGAGGATCGCGGATCTTGGAATGGCACCGGCTATAGCAACGCAGATGTAGATGCGATGATTGTCTCACTGGAATCTGATGCAGATTTGGCCAATCGCGACGCCACCATCGCTAAGATCTGGGAAACCGTGCAGGGGGAGACGCTCTACCTGCCGGTGCATCACCAAGTGCTCAATTGGGGCATGAAATCCGGTGTTGAGATCGGTGTGGACCCAGAAGATCAGCCCAAGATCAAATATATCTCACTGAACTAATATGGTGCGGCGCGGCCCAATGGGTCGCGCCCGCTGGTCCAATCGGGCAGTGGTTACCCGGCGCTTTCGGGCACAAAGCGGTAAGCATCGCCGGATTTCTCCACCCGCCCCATGCCGCCGCCGGGCAGGTGAAACCCAATCAAGCGCATCTGTTCATGGGCCAGGCGATCCAATAGCTG
>JAOXSB010000316.1 GCA_025800345.1 Mangrovicoccus sp.
CGGCGGCGGGGTGCTGCCATCCTCGAACAGCTCGATATTAGAAAAGGTCGAATTGCTGCCCCGGCCCCGGTCATCATCAGAGAAGAACACCAAACTATCAAAGCTGCCGGTGAAAAACTCGCCCACGGCGATCTCATAGGTCTTGGTGCCATCGCTCAGGCGGTAATTGTTGAAATCCTGGTGATAGATGGTCTGGGTGCCAAACAGCTGGAACCCGTAATCGCCGCTGGGCAAGCCGTCATTGTCAAACTCGACCCCGTGGATCTCCCCCTCATCGGTGGAGGAAAACTCAAAACGCAGCACGGTGTTTTCCGTGACCACATAATCGATATCCACCTCAGTCCAAGCATTGGTGCCTTGCACCAAAGTGTCGCCGCCATCGGTCAAGCTGTGATTTGCATTGGGGTTTTGATGGGCAAAAGCGGCAATGTCATAGGATTGGCCCGAGATTTTCAGCTTGCTCGGCGCACCGCCGCCGCCGCCGCCACCATTGCCGGTATCTTCAAACAGCTCGATATTGGAGAAGGTCGAATTGCTGCCCCGGACGCGATCATCATCAGAGAAGAACACCAGGCTATCAAAGCTGCCGGTGAAAAACTCGCCCACGGCGATCTCATAGGTTTTGGTGCCATCGCTCAGGCGGTAATTGTTGAAATCCTGGTGATAGATGGTCTGGGTGCCAAACAGCTGGAACCCGTAATTGCTGCTCGGCAGACCGTCATTGTCGAACTCCACCCCGTGGATTTCCCCTTGATCCGTGGAGGAGAAATCAAAGCGCAGCACGGTGTTTGCCGTGACCACATAATCGATATCCACTGTGGTCCAAGCATTGG
>JAOXSB010000074.1 GCA_025800345.1 Mangrovicoccus sp.
AGGCGCGGGCCAGATCCAGTTCGGGGCTGCCAGGGGCGGGGGCTTCGGAGCCCCCTGCGGGAGCCGCCTCAGCCCCCGCGCCGCCTGCCTGCACGCAGGCATCGGCCAGGCGCCAGACCCGAGCGAGGTGTTTATGGGCGGCCTCGGCCCCGGCGGCGGTCCATTCCACATCCCGTTCCGGCGGGCTGTCCGACAGGATGAACCAGCGGGCAGTATCGGCGCCGAATTGGCTGATGATCGCTTCGGGATCCACCACGTTGCGCTTGGATTTCGACATTTTCGCCGAAGGAATGACCTCTACCGCTTCGCCAGTGGCGGTCACCTTGGCGCTGCCGCCTTCCAGCGTGACCTCTTCGGGCAAATGATAGACCGGGCGGCCATCGCCATCGCGGGTTTGATAGATCGCATGGGTGACCATGCCTTGGGTGAAGAGCGCGTTGAAAGGCTCCACCGCGCGTTCGGGCAGATGCCCGCAGCGCTGCATGGCCCGGGCGAAATAGCGCGAATAGAGCAGATGCAGAATCGCATGCTCAATGCCGCCGATATATTGGTCCACATTCATCCAATAGGCAGCGTCATCAAGATTTGTCGGGGTGTCTGCCCGGGGGGCGGTGAAGCGGGCATAATACCAAGAACTGTCCACGAAGGTGTCCATGGTATCGGTTTCGCGCTTGGCCGGAGCGCCGCAATTGGGGCAGGGCGTGTCGCGCCAACTGGGATGACGATCCAGGGGATTGCCCGGCTGATCAAAGCTCACATCATCGGGCAATTTGATCGGCAGGTTTTCTTTCTTCTCCGGCACCACGCCGCAGTTGTCACAATGCACCACTGGGATCGGGCAGCCCCAATAGCGCTGACGGCTCAGCCCCCAATCACGCAGACGGAACTGAGTTTTCCCCGCGCCCCAGCCGTTTTCCTTGGCAAAAGCGATGGTGGTGGCAACGGCCTGCTCGCCAGTGGCCTCGGTGAGCCCGGCGAAATGATCCAGCCAGCGCACCTGTTCGGTTTTGGGTGGGGTAAAAGCGGTGTCGGTGATCGGCTGGGGATCGTCCAGCGCCTCGAATGTGGCGCGCACGGGCAGATCATATTTGCGGGCGAAATCGAGATCGCGCTGATCATGGGCCGGGCAGGCAAAAATCGCGCCGGTACCGTAATCCATCAAGATGAAATTGGCGACCCAAACCGGCAATTCCCAAGACGGATCCAGCGGGTGACGCACCCGCAGCCCGGTGTCAAAGCCGCGTTTCTCGGCCTTTTCCAGATCCTCTTCAGAGGTGCCCATGCGGCGGCATTCCGCAGCAAAAGCGGCCAGATCCGGATTTTCCGCCTCGAGCGCCCGGGCCAAGGGATGATCCACTGAAAGCCCCACAAAGCTGGCGCCCAGCAGTGTGTCGGGGCGGGTGGTGTAGACCTCGATCCCCTCATGGCCATGGGCCGGAGCGCTCAGATCGAAGGAAAACTGCAGCCCGCGGCTTTTGCCGATCCAATTGGCCTGCATGGTGCGGACTTTTTCCGGCCAGTTTTCCAACCCATCCAGCGCGCCGAGCAATTCCTCAGCATCTTCGGAGATCTTAAAGAACCACTGGGTCAACTCGCGCCGTTCCACCGGAGCGCCCGAGCGCCAGCCGCACCCATCAATGACCTGTTCATTGGCCAAAACGGTCATATCCACCGGATCCCAGTTCACCACCGCGTTTTTGCGATAGACGAAGCCTTGTTCCAGAAAATCGAGAAACAGCGATTGTTGCTGGCCGTAATATTCTGGATCGCAGGTGGCAAATTCTCGGGACCAATCGATGGACAGGCCCAAAGGCTTCATCTGCCCGCGCATGGTGGCGATATTGTTATAAGTCCAATCCTTGGGGTGCCCGCCCGAGGCCATGGCAGCGTTCTCAGCCGGCATGCCGAACGCGTCCCAGCCCATTGGGTGCAGCACATTATGCCCGGTGGCCCATTTATAGCGGGCGATCACATCGCCCATGGTATAGTTGCGCACATGGCCGATATGGATGCGCCCGGAGGGATAGGGAAACATCTCGAGCACATAATATTTCGGCTTGGTCTCATCGCGGCGCGCGGTAAAGCTTTGCTCAGCTTCCCAGGCGGCCTGCCAGCGCGGTTCAATCTGGGCGGGGTCGTAACGGGACATATATTTCAGTGACCTTTGGGGCGCGCGCCTGCGGCGCGCTGCGTGTCAGAGTTTGTTATCTTCGATGCGCAATTGCCGCGCGCGGGTCAGAATCGCATCTTCGACTGAGCGGGTGGTATCTGCATCCGCAGGGCCCGAGCGGGTTTGCAGCGACAGATTCAGCGACCGGGCATCCAATGCAGGATCATCGATCAAGATTGTGGCGCGATAGCTGCGGCTGCCGCCCGGGGGCGTGCCATAGCCAAAGACGATCAGACCGGAAAACGGATCGGCGCTTTGCACGGGCATAAAGCCGAGCACATCCAAGCTTGCGGTCCAGAGGTATTTATTCACCTCAAGGGTCACATTGGGATCATCGCGATTGTTGAACAGATCGAAAAAGGTCGATCGGTTCTCATTATAGCTGGCGCTGCGCTCGGGATTGGCCGGGCCTGTGGCCTGATTGGGCCCGCAGGACGCCAGCAGAGCGCAAATGCCAAGGGCGGTCACAGCAGCACGCAGAGGCGAGAAATAAGGCATGTCGGCCAGATCCTGGAAATCGTTCATCGATGCGCAGATGTCTGTAACGAGCCATTGTCCGGGCGGCAAGCGTCCCGTCTTTATTTGCGTCCCTATAAAGACGTCATGCTCAGGCTGCCATGCCCCGATCATGTGAAAGTACTGTGGCAAAGCTGCATCAAATTCCGCTTGGGTTTGCAGGGTGTTTCCAGGCAACTTGTAATCGAAGGCTGAAAACGAGACACAGATGGCAACTCAAACGGGGGGTCCCGGTTGAGGACGCCTTAATCTACGAGGGAAACGATGAAAAAGATTCTCCTTGCTTCCAGCGCGCTGGCCCTGACCGCATCGGTCGCCGCCGCTGAAGTTACCGTTGGCGGCGACGCTTACTACGGTATTATTTATAACGACTCCGACGCTGTGTTCCTGAACAACGCCACCGGTGAGTCCCAGAACTACGCCTTCGCGTTTGACCTGGACATCGACTTCACCGCCACTGGTGAAACCGACAGCGGTATTGTCTTCGGTGCAAGCATCGATGCAGACGACACCGCCAAAGCACAAGGTGTGCGCGGTTTCGACGGCGAAGTGTTCGTTTCTGGTGCCTTCGGCCGTCTGGCCATGGGTGACACCGACGGCGCTGCTGAAGCAGTTATCGGCGACCTCGACGCCGTAAGCCTGACCGGTCTGGGCGACTTCAACGAAAATATCTTCCTGCTTTCTGCTGGCAATCCTTCCTGTTCGCGTGTTCAGGACGAAGACGGCAATGACGTGATCTCCACTGATCCGATCACTGGCCTGCCCAACGGCTATGAAACCATCGGTGCTTGTGGCCAGGGTCCCCTCGCTCTGTACACCTATGACTACGGTGGGTTCACCGGCGCCATCGGCCTGAACGATGACGAAGGTTACTCGCTGGGTGCTGGCTATGACGGCGGCGCATGGACCATCGGTCTCGGCTACGAGCGTGTGTCTCGCGGCACCGAAATCACCATCTTCGACCCCGATGGGTTCGACAGCCTGAGCTTTGTTGCTGACGAAGCGGCTACTCACCTGATCGGTCAAGCTGGCTTCACCTTTGGTAACACCACCATCAAAGGCACCTACGGCCAAATCGACACCGGTCAAACTGCTGAGTATGACTTCGTGAACGGTATCCCGGTGAAAACCAATGGGAACGGCAAGTTCGATCAGTACGGCATCTCCCTGGAGAGCTCCTTCGACGCCTTCACCGTCGGTGCCTTCTACCGTGAAATCAACAACGACACCCCCGGCCTGAAGCGTTCGTTCTTCTACGGTGTGGGCGCGTCCTACGATCTCGGCGGCGGTCTTGCCGTTGTGGCTGGTCTGCAAGGCGGCGACGTGTACTCGCAAGCCGAAACTCCTTTGACCACCACCTTCACAGCCCAAGACACCAGCTTCTACGCTGCTGACTTCGGTCTGGACTTCTCGTTCTAATCGAGACGGTCATTTAATCGGAAAGAGCGGGCCTTGTGCCCGCTCTTTTCTTTTGTGCATTCATGTCTTAGCTCGGGGTCACCACAGGAGATGCCGATGGGACTGCAAGATATTCAAAGCCGCATTGCCGCCGAAGCAAGCCGGGCGGGGCGCGCGCCGGGCTCCACAAAATTGATCGCGGTGTCCAAAGTGCAGCCGCTGGATCGCGTCGAAGCGGTCTTAGAGCAGGGGCACCGAGTTTTTGGGGAAAACCGTGTTCAAGAAGCCGCTGGGAAATGGCCGGATTTGCAAGAGCGTTATGGCGCGGTGGAATTGCATCTCTTGGGGCCGTTGCAGACCAATAAGGTCAAACAAGCGGCGGAATTGTTCGATGTGATCCATTCGCTCGATCGCGAGAAACTGGCCCGAAAATTGGCAGATCTGGCGCAAAGCCGGGGCGAATCGCCCGAGATCTTTGTGCAGGTGAATACCGGAGAAGAGCCACAAAAGGCCGGTGTTTTGCCCGAAGCTGTGGATCCATTTATCGCCGCTTGCCGGACGATGGATCTGCCTTTGGCAGGGCTGATGTGTATTCCCCCGGTGGATGAAGAACCTGCGCTGCATTTCGCGCTATTGGCCAAATTTGCGGCGCGCAACGGCCTTTCAGGCCTCTCAATGGGCATGTCTGCGGATTTTGAACGGGCGGTGGCGCTTGGGGCAACCCATGTTCGGGTGGGCTCGGCAATCTTTGGCGCGCGCGCGCCTGTGGCCGCTGTGTAAGCCGCGGGCCTAAACCGGGCGGGCTTCAGTCGCGAGAAACCAAGAAAAAAGGCGCCCAATGGGCGCCTTTCATTTTGTTTGATTGGCCAGGATCACTCCGCCGGGGGCGGGGCAACTTCCAGCGGTGTATCGGCGCCTTTGAATTGGCCTTTCAGGCGCTCCCGCAGGATTTGCATCACCACATAGAGCACCGGGATCAAGATCACCCCGACCACCGTTGCCAACAGCATTCCGCCGAACACGGCCACGCCGATGGCTTTTTGGCTCGCAGCGCCAGCCCCGGAGGCCAAGAGCAAGGGCACAACCCCCAACAGGAACGAGAGCGCGGTCATCATCACGGCGCGGAACCGCAGCGATGCTGCTTTGATCGCGGCTTCCCGGATCGACAAGCCTTCGGCCCGTTGCTCCATGGCGAATTCCACGATCAGAATCGCGTTCTTCGCCCCAAGCCCGATCAGCATGATCATCCCGATCTGGGTATAGAGATTGATATCGCTGCCCACGATAAAGACGGCCAGCACAGCCCCTACAAGCGCCACGGTGACCGACATAAAGATCGCCGCAGGCATGGACCAGCTTTCATATTGGGCCACCAAGAAGAGATAGCCAAACACCACAGCCATCACCAGGATGATCTGAACCAGCCCCCCAGAAGCTTGCTGCTGCTGCGCCGTGCCTGTCCATTCATAAGTGTAGCCCGCAGGAAGGGAGGCGCCTGATTCGGCCTCCAGCACCGCGATTGCGTCCCCGGTGGAAAAACCTGGCGCCGGGATGGCGGTGACTGTTGCTGCCCGGAACAGATTGAAGCGGTTTAGCATCATCGGCCCAAGCACATTTTCCACATCGATCAAGGTGCGCAGCGGCACCATATC
>JAOXSB010000080.1 GCA_025800345.1 Mangrovicoccus sp.
GCGGTGGATCGCCGCGATACCGGCGCTTTGATCGGCTTTGTGATGATCGGGCTGGATTGGCACGACCCCGAGCCCGAACTTGGCTGGGCTTTGGCCCCGGAAGCGCGCGGTCAAGGCTTTGCCGCCGAAGCCGCCGAAGCCGCCCGCGATCACGCGCAAGCGCTGCTGGGCGCTGGCGGCTATGTCAGCACCATCGCCCCGAACAACCCCCGCTCGGCCCGTTTGGCCGCTGGGCTCGGCGCGGCCCGTGATGGTACCGCCGAAGCCGCTTTGTCCTTGGATCTGCAAATCTGGCGTCACGCCCCTCACCGCACCGGGGAGGCCGCCTGATGCATGAGCCGGTTTTGACCACACAGCGCCTGCGCTTGCGCCGCCCAATATCTCAGGATTTAGACGGGTTCATGGCCTTTGCCCAAAGCGAGCGGGCGCAATATCTAAGTTTTCATAGCGATCCGGCCCAAGCCTGGCGCAGCTTTTGTGTGATCCTGGCCCATTGGGATCTGCGCGGCTATGGCATGTTTGCCCTGACCCTGCCCGGCGCAGATCGCTGCCTTGGCCTGGTGGGGCCCTGGTATCCCCAAGGCTGGCCCGAACAAGAGCTCGGCTGGATGATCTGGACCAGCGAGGCCGAAGGCCAGGGCTATGCCCAAGAAGCCGCTTTGGCCGCCCGCGGTTATGCCTACAAGGTTTTGGGTTGGGACACGGCGGTGAGCTATATCGCGCCGGAAAACACCCGCTCCATCGCGTTGGCCGAACGTTTAGGCGCAATTCTTGACCCCGAGGCGGCCAGACCCAACGCCCTGCCCTGCAGCGTCTATCGCCATGCCACCGTGGAAGGAGCCGCCCAATGATCCGTTCTTGTATCGACGCCCCGGTGCTGCACAGCGCGCGGCTGACCCTTGGCCCGATCCTGCCCGAATATTTCGACGCTT
>JAOXSB010000097.1 GCA_025800345.1 Mangrovicoccus sp.
GCGGTCAGAGTGCTGTCGCGCAAGGTGATATCCGGGCCCGCCAGCCGCGCCCCTTGGGCATTCCACGTGGTTTTCCAATCGCGCTGCGACCATGTCATATAGCGCTCGGCCTTAGGGCTGCTGCGAATATCAAGCCGCGCAAAGCGGATATTCTCGCTGGCTTTATTGGTCTGCACCAAAACCGCTTTGCCTTCGGGCGGGGCATCGGGCCAGACCTGCAAATCCTCGATCACCAGCCCGGCGCTATGGCGCAGGGAAATCATCGACACCCGCGCCCCTGGCCCGGCCCCGGCAATGGTCAAAGCCGGGCTGAATTCCACATTGCGCAAGCTCAGCGCCCCGTGAAACCCCGGGGCCAGCAAGATCCGATCGCCGCCTTGCACCTGGCCCGAGGCCAAAGCCGCTTGCACGCTGGGCCAAGCCCCTTCCGCCCCGGCGCCGTTTGGCGCCGCGCCAGAGGGGGCCACATGGTGATCGCGGGCAGCCGCACCGCCGCCCAACATCCCCCCAAGCATCAGTGCCAAGAGCGCCGCAAAAAGCAGCTTGGTCCAGATTTCGCAGCGCAGCAGGCAGAGCATGGGGCAGCTTTCCCTAAGATTTGGCGGGCGGGCGGCCTGGCCTCAAGCGGTAGAGCCCCCATCCACGGTGATCACATGGCCCGATGTATGGCCCGCATCTGGCCCCAAAAGATAGAGCACAGCCGCCGCCGCTTCATCAGGGCTGGGCAGACCCAAAGGCGCCCGGCGCCGGATCATCGCCAGATTATGTCGATCAATCCCTTCGGTCATGGCGGTTTCCATATAGCCCGGGGCCACCGCATTCACCGTCACCCCGCGCTTGCCCACTTCGCGCGAGAGCGACCGGGTGAAGCCTTCCAGCCCGGCTTTGGTGGCCGCATAGACCGACAGCGCGTGAAACCCGGTGGAGGCGATGATCGAGGTGATATTGATCACCCGGCCTTGGCGCGCCGAGAGCATCCCCCGCGAGACATATTTGCTCAGCACGATGGGGCTTTCCAGATTGACCCGCAGGGCTTTGGAAATATCGCTGGCATGAAGCGTGGCCAAAACCCCATCCATGCCCATGGCCGCATTATTCACCAGCCCCCAGATCGGCCCGTATGTCTCGGTGATGCTTTTGACCAGGGCCGGGATCGCTTCCAGATCGCCCGCATCAAAGGAGATATGCTCCACCCGGTCTGGGTTGGCATCGATCAGGTCTTGATATTCGGGGGTGAGCGAACGGCTCAGCCCGATCAGCCGATAAGACGGATCCGCGGCCACCCGGCGCGAGATCGCCAGGCCCAGGCCCCGGGAATTGCCGGTGACGATAACGGTTTTCAGGGAAGTCTCGGACATCTGGCTGTGTGTTCCTTTGGGCGGCAGGGCAAGGCGCAGGCTTAGCTGCGCAGGATTTTACCCGCCGCATTGGTTTCTAAACTCTCGGCAAAGCGGATCCGGGCCGGCACGGCTTCGCGCTCCAGCTGGGCCCGGCAGCTTTCCATGATGGCCGCTTTCAGCGCCGCTTGATCCGTGTCCGGATCCGCAGGCACCACCGTGGCCATCAACAGCGCCCCGGTGATCGGGTTGGATTTCTCATAGACCTGAGCCAGCCCGACACCGGGCACCGAAGCAATCAACCGCTCCACCCGTTCGGGATAGACCTTCACCCCGCCAATATTAACCACACCGCTATCGCGGCCCAGGAAATAGGCCCGGGCCTCGCGGATCTCGACCCGATCGCCGGTGAGCACATAGCCCTCTTCATCGATCTCGATCGCTTGCCCGCCCAGATAGCGCGGCTTGCGCCCATCCGGGGCCCGCAGCCAAAGCAGATCGCCTTTGATCTTCACCCCAACCCCGCCCGGGGCGGTTTCGGTAAAGCTCATGGGAAAGCCCGCTTGCCGGTCATTGACCGCAAACCCCACCCCGGCCTCGGTGGAGGCGTAAATATGGGTGATCCGAGCCTGTGGGAAGCGTGCGCTGAGCACATCCAGCACCGCTTGATCGGCAATCTCGCCGCCCAAAGTGATCTGGCGCAAAGGCAAATCGCCAATGCCCGGGGCCATGAGCAGCCGCCGCCACAAGGTGGAAGTGGCCGAAAGATGGCTAACCCCGGAGCGGGCCAGAAAACCGATTTGCTCGGCCAAAGGCGCGGCGCGGTCCGCGGCCACCAAAGTGCCGCCCCCCAGCAAAGCCTGAAGCGTGACTTGTAGCCCAGCAAAGCGGGTCATCTCGAGGATCAAGCCCCAGCTTGGCGCCCGCCCCAGGGGATCGCGCCTTGTGCTGCGGGCCAGGCTGGCCAGGCTATGGGGCACGATTTTGGGAATGCCCGTGGTGCCCGATGTGGTCATCATCCAGGCGGTGCTTTGGGACGGCGCTGGCGGCGCACCAGGCGCCACCGCATCGCCCGAGGCGATCACCGGGCAAGGCAGATCCCCCAGATCTTCGCGATCGCTGATCACATGGGTGATGCTTGCGGTGTCGATCAATTGCGCCAGCACATCGGGCTCGAGCCCGGCAGACAGCAGCAGCAGCCCGCCCGCATGCCCATCAAGGGCGGCCAAAACCCGGATCAGCGCCAGCGGATCGCCCAAAGCCAGCGCCACTTGCGCGCCCGCCTCAAGGGCGGGGGCAGGACGCAGAGCCGCGATCTCGCTGCGGGTGATCTGGCCATGAGGGGTGATCAGCGCCGGGTGATCGGGGCCCGATGGCCCCGGCGCTGCGGCAATGCCTTGGGCCAGGCTGGCCATCTGCTGCATCTGGCTCATGCCTGAGGTTTGTATTTCTCGTAAAAGGCGACGAATTCGCGATAGGTCTGGGGATAGAACGCGTCATCGGACAGGGTGAAAGGATCATAGCCCAGCTCTTCTTCGAGCTGCGAGACAAAGATCGCAAAGCCCAGACTGTCCAGCCCGCTTTCCAGCAGCACCGTGTCTTCGGTCAGCTCTGGCGGCTCGGTGCCGTTTTCGGTCTGCCAGACATCAGCAAAGACACGGCGGATTTCGGAATCCAAAGTTTTGGACAGCATGGGTGAGTTCCTTTGTTACGCAGCCTCGCGCCAATTATGGCCGGGCCGGAATAGGGTCCAAGGCTTAATAAGCGATGGGGGAGTCATTTCCTTTATCGAGCCGGATGCCCCAATGGCCAGTGGTGATCTTTTGTTCCACCACCCGGGCGGGGTTGCCCATCACCACGCAATTGGACGGCACATCTTTGACCACCAAAGCATTGCCCGCCACGATGACATTATCGCCAATGGTCACCCCGGGCAGGATCATGGCGTTAAAGCCGATAAAGCAATTATCGCCGATGCTGACCGGGCGCCATTCGCGCAGCACGAAATCATGGGTGATGACCGACGCGCCCCGGGCAATGGCGGTATAGCTGCCGATTTTAAGCCCTTGCGGGTTGGTCCGGTCCAAGCGCACGCCGCGGGAAATCCGTGTGTGATCGCCAATATCCATGCCATAGACCGAGCGGTACCAGAACAGATTCCATTTCAGGATCAGTTTGCGAAAGATGAAATTTCGGATCTTTGCAATCACAGGAAAGCACCACTTCAGAACTAAGGACGACAGGTCAAAATGGCCGGCGGCCATGGGCTCAGATAACCGGGCAAACTTTATAGAGCGGGGGTGCCAGAGGCAAGGCAGCAAGATCAGAGCGCCGCGACGCTTGTCGACATTCTGCCATAGTCGCCCCCCCTCGCAGGCCCCTCTGGCCGCTGTTTCGCGCGCGAAACGCTGCCTGGCTTAGGGCGCTTCGCGCGCGGCCAGCGATCACTTCACCATCAGAGCCCAAGCCCCAGAGCCCGCAATGGCGGCAAGCAAAAAACCGCGCAGAAAAGAGAGGCATTTCGGCGGAGTTTTGCTCAAATTACACATGGACAATATGCCCATTGCTTTTTTGTAAAAAGCCAAAAACCGTCACAAAAATGTCATGAAATGCGGGTTTCTGTGGATGCGGGGCGCTTTGATCCCCCAAACATAGGAAAATGTTATGGCTGAGCATTTAGTATCCAGTTCCAGTGAGCTCAAAACCCTACTGGAAGGCCCCAATATTCAGGGCGGCGACACAATCAAACTAGCGTCTGGAGCGTATTCTGGCTTTCACCTTAAGAATATCTCCTTTGAAACACCGGTCACTATCACGTCCAATTCTCAGACAGACCGAGCGGTCTTTAACGGGACAATTGATATCAGATCTTGCGAAGGATTAAGCTTTAGCGGCTTTGATGCCATCGAAGACAATCTTCCATCAGGTTTCAACAAGCCTCTTATCCACGTGCAAGACAGCGATGGCATCACCTTTTCTGATGTGACTGTAGAAGGCTACCTACCAACTGCAGAGGATGACACTGCGGTGGATGCAGAGGGCGCCGCGCGCAACCAACCAATCATCGGGCTGGGATATTCCCTGGGGATCCGAGTCCAGAACTCCGACAATGTTACCATCGAGGATTGCTCTCTCTCGGATCTACGCAAGGGCGTTAGCACCGTGGGAGGGCATGGTCTTGTAGAAGGCTTAGTGATCACTGGCTGTGAGTTTTACGGCCTGCGCGAAGGGATAAACATTCCCAGGACAACAAATACATTAATTGAAAACAACTATTTTCATGATTTTAAAGTGCATTACGCAACCGATCATGGAGATATGATCCAATACTTTGGCTCGGCGACGGACACGAACGATCCCGGCGTCCACGGGCTAACGATTACCGGCAATCTCTTTCACCAAGCCCCAACCCCAGGGGCGAGCAACACGCAAACAATCTATGGCGGCATGCATGGCCGACCGGCCTCTGATTTCACGATCACCGACAACCTGATCATCAATGGCCACAAAAATGCGGTTGTGATTTCCTCGGTGGATGGGTTCGAAGTCTCTAACAATTTACTTCTAAGCAATGACACTTCAGAAACAGAAAATCTGCACCTGCCGACAATTCGCATCGATAACAATGCCAGCAATGGCACGATCACAGATAATGTACATATTGGTGGCGTTGGAGATGCTAATAAAATCTATGGCCTCGAACTCTCCAAGCCTGCCAGCAACAATATTCAGATCCAGAACAATCTACTTTTGAGCAAACAAGCTTCTGATGCTGATTGGTGGGGGAATGTTCTGAACGCGATTATCGATACCCCCTCCGATCATGTAGAAACCCCAGGCAACCCAGTCGACTATCTCGATCTCGTCAATGGGATCATCGGAGGTGATACTGGCGGCAATGGCGGTGATCCCAATACCGACCCAAATGCGCCAGCGGCCATGGATCGCGCCCAACTCGATCCCAGCACAACGACTTTGACCGTCCAAACCGGCACTGCAAGCAATGACGATATCTCCTCCAGCGCCTCAGTGGACAATTTGATCAACGCTCAAGACGGAGATGACAAATTGCTGTTGCGCGGCAGCGATGGTGCCATCGGCGGAAATGGTGCTGACACTTTCGTCTTGGACGCCAGAAACTCCCTAGACGGCACATATCATGCAGCCATTCTGGATCTTGATTTTGCCCAAGGCGACTTACTGGAACTGATGACCGAGGTCGGGAATTACTTCACCGATAGCGCTGACCCAAACAATGCTCTGCGAATTCTTTCGGGCGGAACCCGCGCGCGCATCGACAGCCTCGAAGATCTCGCAGAATTGGTAGCTGCAGGCTCAATTACCGCTGCCGATAGCGATGCCGGGGACAGTGTCGTAATTGCTCTAAACGCAAATGATGACCTGACCTTAGAGCTCGTGGGGATCACGACAGATATGTTCCTCTGAGCGAAACCCCTTATTTGCCTCCACCGCCTGGCCGCCCTTCTGCGGGCAGGCGGCTTATCAAGACAAGCTCACCAGCTTGGCTACAACCAGTCTACCGAGAATGGAAACTGGACTGCATTATACAACAACAGCTAACGGCAGCACCGCAGAATCCGCCCCGCGCGCATCAGGGCAAAGCCCAGCACCACGCCAATAGGGTTCAAGATCAGATCATCCACTTCGAAAAACCGATAGCGGCAAGGATAGATCCCATAAAGCGCGCTGAGTTGGCTGAGCTCGTTAAACAAGCTGATGGCCATGCCAAAGCCCAAAGCGATGGCCCAGCGATAGCGCCGCAGCCCGGCGGGCCAGCCCTGGCTATGCCAGGCCAAAGCGATCCCCGGCAGGGTAAAGAGCAGCACATTCATCACCGGCGCGATAATGCCCCGATGGGTCAGCCATATCTCCAGCGGTTTGCCCTGCTGCCAGAGCAATGCGTAAACTTCGAAAAACCGAAACGGCTGAAGCCGGATTTCCTTGCCCCCATTGGCACAATTCAAACTGGCGGGATCGGGGAAAGGATAGATCGCCAAAAACACCACAAATAGCGCGCTAAAGGCGAGCGCCCCATCGCGCAAACGCGGCGGGCGGCGCCCGGCCAGCCATAGCAGGCCGAGCAAAAGACAAGCGAGAGCTGCGGCCCAAGCCGAGACGCCAGCCAGATAGCGAAACGCCTCAACCAGGCCCATATTGCAGCCCTAAAAGATCAGCTCTCGGAGCCGATCAGGCCCATGCTTTCGAGCTTGAGCAGCACTTGCTGAGCGCAGAAATCCACATCCGTGCCTTCGGTCTCGAGACGCAGCTCGGGCTTTTCAGGCACATCATAGGGGTCAGAGATCCCGGTGAATTCTTTGATCTTGCCCTCGCGGGCGAGCTTATAAAGCCCTTTGCGATCGCGCTTTTCACATTCCTCGATCGTGGTGGCCACGTGGATTTCAACGAAGGCCCCGAAGGCTTCGATATCCTCGCGCACCGCGCGGCGGGTGGTGGCATAAGGCGCGATGGGCGCACAGATGGCGATGCCGCCGTTTTTGGTGATCTCAGAGGCCACATAACCGATGCGGCGGATGTTCAGATCGCGATGCTCTTTCGAGAAGCCCAGCTCGCTGGAGAGGTTTTTGCGCACCAAATCCCCATCAAGCAAAGTCACCGGACGGCCGCCCATTTCCATGAGCTTGACCATAAGCGCATTGGCGATGGTGGATTTGCCCGAACCCGAGAAGCCGGTGAAGAACACGGTGAAACCTTGCTTCGCCCGCGGCGGCTTGGTTTTGCGCAGCTCGGCCACAACCTCGGGGAAGGAGAACCATTCGGGGATTTCCAGACCTTCGGCCAGACGGCGGCGCAGCTCGGTGCCCGAGATGTTCAGGATGGTCACATCATCCTTATCGGTGATCTCATCGGCGGGCTCGTATTGGGCGCGATCTTGCACATAGACCATGTGTTTGAACGGCACCATTTCGATGCCCATTTCTTCTTCATGGGCTTTGAACAGCTCTTGCGCGTCATAAGGACCGTAGAAATCCTCGCCCTGGCTGTTGCTGCCGGGACCCGCATGGTCGCGGCCGATGATGATATGGGTCAGACCATAGTTTTTCCGGATCAGACCATGCCAAACCGCCTCGCGCGGGCCCGCCATCCGCATGGCCAAAGGCAGCAGCGACATGGTGGTGGTGGCCGCCGGGTATTTGTCCAAAACCGCCTCATAGCAGCGCACGCGGGTGAAATGGTCCACATCGCCCGGCTTGGTCATGCCCACAACCGGGTGGATCAGCAGGTTGGCTTGCGCGTCTTTCGCGGCCCGGAAGGTCAGTTCCTGGTGGGCGCGGTGCAGCGGGTTGCGGGTTTGGAACGCCACAATCTTGCGCCAGCCCATTTTGCGGAAATAGGCGCGCAGCTCATTGGGGGTGTCGCGACGGGCGCGGAAATCATAATGGATCGGGGTTTGCAGACCGGTGATCGGGCCGCCCAGATACACAGCGCCCGCATGGTTGTGCAGATAGTTCACCGCCGGATGGGCGCTGTCATCGGCCCCGAAAACCTTTTCGGCTTCCAGGGATTTATTCGGCACCCATTTATCGGTGACATGCATCATCGCCAGGATCACGCCTTCCGCGTCACGCAAAGCGATATCTTGGCCCAGCTCGATGCCTTCGGCGAAATCTTCGCTCACATCCAAAGTGATGGGCATGGGCCAAAGGCTGCCATCGGCCAGGCGCATATTTTCAACAACGCCGTTGTAATCTTCTTCGGTCAAGAAGCCTTTGAGCGGGTTGAACCCGCCATTCATCAGCAATTCGAGGTCACAGACCTGACGCGCGCTAAGATCCCAAGAGGTCAGCGCAGCAGCCTCGGGTTTCAGCTTCTGGGCGCTTTCAGGGGAAACGAACAATTCAGGGATTGGGGCATGCAGGCCAAGGGACATGGAAACAGCACTCTCACAGGATACACGTGGCTTCGCTCTAGCAAGGCAGACGATATGGGGCAACGGGGCAGGCGGCGGCAAATCGGTGCGTTGCGCTGCGGCAAATGGGTAAGAAGACGCGAGAAATGCCTATTTGAGCCAATTTTTAACGGGAATTTACCCATTTTAAGGCAGGCGGATGGAATCGCCCCTGGCGTGACAAATTTATCAAACCCGCCCGATTAAACGCCTTGAAGCGACAAAGACGCCCAAAGCCTAACCATCCGTATAAGGCCCCCAAATGCGCAAATCCTGGGCATAGTAATTTTCCACATGAGCCAAAGCCTGGGCCGTGAGATCATCGGGTTTGAGTTTCGCCCCTTTGGCCTGCAAATGGGGCAGGGAAATCACCGCTCCGGCCTCAGCGCAATAGGACACGATCTGGGGCAATTCCTGCATGGGAAAAATCCGGTCAAACCGGCCAGGACGGGTGCCAAGATACCGGCTGCTGGGCAGAAAATGATGCCGCACCGGCCGGCAGATCCGAATGTATTTTTCCAAATTCAGCGCAAATTCATTGAGATCAGGATGGCGCGGCAAGCCAAACGCTTCAAGCTGCCCGGCTTTGCTGCGCTTGAGATCATCATGGTGCAAAATGCGATTGCCATAGCCCGATAAAAACCGCCGCACCGGATCGCGCACAATGCAAAACCAGCGCATGCCGAAATAAAGCACCGGCTCATAGCCGCGATAGGGGGTGGTGCGATAGAAGTGATGGGGATGGCGGATTTCGCGCCCTTTCGGGCCCGGGGCGGGCAGACGATCGGCCAACCCGTCTTCATTGTGATTGAGCAAACTATGTTTCACCGAGGAGCAGGCATTTTTCGGCACTGGGAAATATACCAGCCGCGTGCCTTTCACTCGAATAGCCATCACCACGCGCCCTCGTTATCCGCTTGCGTCGTCAGAAAAGAAATTGAAATCGTCAATCAGCCCTAGGCTCTAAAACGCCCAAGCCCAGCATGCTCCAGATGCTCAAAGATCCGGTTTTTTGTCAAATTTCCGAATAGTCGCAACCGCGCTGGCCGTGAAAAGATCATCCTTTTGATCACAGCTTATGCATGATCTGGGCCATCGCCCCCGCTTCTGGCCGTCTGTGGCCGCCGCTGCCCTTAATCCAAGCGCGGCTTTTGCCGCAGAACCCACCGGAAGGGCTGTTCAGGCTCTGAAAGGATGTTTAGGGCATAACAGTCCTTTCTGCGTAATTGTTTCTCGGGTTCCCGGATCATGTTCAAAAAGCTCCTACTGTTGTTTTCAGGCGGGACGGCAACCGCCGTGATCCAATTTCTGCGCGCCATTCTCATCGCGCGGCTGATCGGGATCGAGGATTTCGGGATCGCCAGCACCTTTTTGGTGATCGCTATGGTCACCCAGCTTTTGTCCAATCTGGGTATGCAAAAGCTGATCGTGCAGGCGGTGGATGGGGATGATCCGGAATTTCAAGCCGGGCTGCACGGGTTCCAGATCCTACGCGGCTTTGTCTCGACCTTGCTGCTTTTGGCCATTGCCGGGCCCATGGCGCGGTTTTTGGGCAATGAAGAGCTGACCTGGGCCTATCAGATGATGGCTCTGTCGCCCTTCCTGGCCAGTTTCCTGCATTTCGACATCCAGCGCTTGCAGCGCAAAATGAAATACGGGCCAGTTTTGATCGCCAATCTGGCCCCTCGGGCTCTGTCGATCCCGCTGGTGCTGCCGCTTTATTGGATTTTTGGCGATTTCCGGGTGATGCTTTTTACCTTGCTTGGGGTTCAGGCCATGCGCGTGATCGCCTCGCATCTGGTGGCCGAGCGGCGGTTTCAGCTGCGCTTTGAGCTCAGCATTATGCAGCGCGCCTTTGCCTTTGGCTGGCCGATGCTGCTCAATGGGGTGTTGCTGGCCCTGGTGATCCAAGGCGAGAAATTGCTGGTGGGCCGGGAAATGGGCATGGCGGTTCTGGCGATTTTCGCCATGGGCACATCGCTGCTGCAAGCCCCGACCGCCGCCTCTATGGGGGCGCTGAACCAATTCTTCTTGCCGCAAATCTCTGCGGTTCAAAACAATGATGCAGAATTCCAGCGCATGTCCATGGTCACGCTGCAAGCCAATCTGCTTGTGGGGATCTGCATCACCCTTGGGGTGCTGGCTTTCGGGCCGCCCTTGGTGTTGTTGGCTTTGGGCGAGGAATATCTGCCTGTGATCCCGCTTTTGGTGTTTTTCGCCATGGTGGAAATCACCCGGGCCAGCCGGGCCTTTACCTCGCTGATCGCTTTGGCCCGAGGCAAAACCGGCAATGGTTTGGCTGCCAATCTGCCCCGGGTGCTGTCGCTGCCGCTCTCTTGGTATGCGCTGATCCAAGGGGCGGATCTGACCCAGATCCTGTTCATCGCCCTGGGGGCCGAGCTATGCGGTTGGGCCATCGGCATGTGGCTGATGCATAAACGCGCCGGGGTGGCTTTGATGCCTATGATGCCCAATATCGGGGCGTTTTTGCTGTTCCTGACCGCTTTGGCCTGTATCGGGCTGCTGCGCAGCAATGACGGGCTTTGGGGCGCGGTGCCCAGCAGTGCTTGGGCCGCACTGCTCAGCAGCGCCGTTTTGAGCCTGGCGCTGATGGCGCCGCTTTGGAGCTATCTGCGCAAACGCGAGATGATCTCCTTTTAACCCCCTCACGCCCCCCAAGAGCGGGGGCAAGGCCAATGGGCAGGGCTTTGAGCCGCCGCTGAAATCAAAACTGGCGCAATACGGAAAACCGCTTTGCGCCAGATCTGTAAGATATGCTGCAAGATATATTGCAAGATGTACTGGGCCAGCGCTTAGGCCCGGTTGTACAGATCCTCATAGCGGATGATGTCATCCTCGCCCAAATATGAGCCGGTCTGCACTTCGATCAGATGCAAATCCACCTTGCCGGGGTTTTCCAGCCGGTGCACCGCGCCCAAGGGGATATAGACCGATTGGTTTTCGCTGACCAAAGTCACCGTGTCATCAATGGTGACATTGGCAGTGCCCTGCACCACCACCCAATGCTCTGAGCGATGCACATGGGATTGCAAAGACAGCTGCCGCCCGGGCGGCACCATGATCTGTTTCACCTGAAAGCGCGGGCCCAAAGCCAAGGTCTCATACCAGCCCCAAGGGCGATAGGTGCGCGGCAAGGTCTCTGCCTCGGGCAGATTTTCGGCCTTCAGCTTGGCCACCGCCGCCTTGACCGCTTGCAGATCGGACATATCCGCCACCAGCACCGCATCGCGCATGGCAATGGCGGCCACGCCTTTGAGATTGACCCCCACCAGCCGCGGCCCATCGGTTTCCGAGCGCAGCAGCGTGTCCGCGCAATCGATCTGCGTGACATCGCCCGCAATGGCCACCCCGGCCGCATCCGGGCTCATCTCGCGCCACACCGCGTCCCAAGCCCCCAGATCGGACCACCCGCAATCCACGGGCACCGCCGCCACCGATTGCGCCTTTTCCATGATCGCATAATCGATACTGTCCTCGGGCACCGCTTCATAAGCGGGCCCATCGAGGCGCAAAAACCCCAGATCCGGCGCGGCTTTGGCCACTGCCTCGCCACAAGGGCCCATCATCTCGGGGGCCAGACTGTCAAAAGCGGCGATGATATCGCGCACCCGGAACAGGAAAATCCCCGCATTCCACAAGAACCGCCCTTCCGACAGCATGGCTTCGGCCCGATCTTGATCAGGTTTTTCCACAAAACGGCGCACTGCCAGGGCTTCGGGCGTGCTCATATCGGGGATTTTGTCCAATTCCAGATAACCATAGCCGGTCTCGGCCCGGTCTGGATGGATGCCAAAGGTCACCAGCTTGCCTTGCGCCGCCGCCGCCGCCCCGGCCGCCACCGCTTGGTGGAAGGCGGGCAGATCGCGGATCACATGATCTGAGGGCGCCACCAGCATCAGATCCTCTTGCAACCCTTGGGCTTGCAAATGCAGCGCCGCGGACAGGATCGCAGGGGCGGTGTTGCGGGCCGCGGGCTCGAGCAAAATCGAGGCCTCAGTGATGCCCAAATCCGAAAGCTGCTCGATCACCAAAAACCGAAAATCCGCATTGCTCAGCACCACCGGGGCGCCAAAGCCCTCGCCAGTGAAGCGCTTTAAGCAGCTTTGAAACAGGCTTTCATCATCGAAAATGCGGGAAAACTGCTTGGGATAGGCTTTCCGAGAAAGAGGCCAAAGACGGGTGCCAGAGCCCCCGCAGAGAATAACAGGATGAATCATTACTATGCCTATGCTGCGCCCTTGAACAAAGTTCCATGAACCTTGCCTCTATAGGACGGGGATTAGGGGAATGTTAAGGGTTGAGAACAGCCCCAGAGTCAGAGGAACGACACGGCGCTTAGCAATATCCGCAGATAAAGAGGCTTTTGCCGCAGATTGCTCACTGAATAGGTATCAGTTTACCCGGTTCTACGAGGAATGTCTTCTGTTTGCTCGACACAGGCCAGGCTTTGAGCCCGAGCAGCTGCGCCCTAAATTTGAGCGGCTCATATCAAGCGCGCAATAGACATATTCAAATTACAGCTATTCCGCCTGGCCCAGCCAGGATTCGTTAAGATTTCTTTCAACCTGCGCTC
>JAOXSB010000110.1 GCA_025800345.1 Mangrovicoccus sp.
GCCCGTGGATGGGCTAGTGATCACCGGCAATACCTTATTGCATATGCGCAATGAAACCGCCCCCAACCCGTTCAACAAACCGCCCCAGATCCTGCTGGAAGGCCCTTCGCAAAATGTCACGCTCACCGATAATCTGGCCGGGCGCATCACCGCGGATGACACCCGCCCTGGCTGGGAGGTATCGGGCAATATCGCCTTAGCCGCCGCTGATTACGGGCTGCATTTTGCCGGGATTGATCCAGCAGCCCCGCCCCAAAGCATGGCAGATGTGCTCGATGCCTATCGGCTGGTCCCCGAAAGCCCCCTGGCCGGGCAAGTGGGCTCAGAGCTGCTCTGGCCCCTGCCCGAGCCCGAACCAGAGCCCACGCTGCCGCCGCCACCGCCGCCGGATCCTGCCCTGTCTTTGGTCGGCGGGCGCGATGATGATCTGCTCACGGGCGATATGGGCGATGACACGCTATTGCTGCGCTTTGGCCAAGACAGCGCTTTGGGCGGCGCCGGGGCGGATACATTCGTGCTGGATTGGCGCTATCTTGATGAGGGCGATGCCCATCACATTGCAGATCTTGATTTCGCCGAGAGCGACCAGATTTTGCTGCGCTTTCTCAATGGCAGCACCATCACGATCCCCAGCCAAGAGGCGCTGGAACGCTTCCTTGAAAGCGATGCGGCCCAGATCACCCAGGACGGGGCGCTTTATATCCAAGATCATGAGGGGCGCGGGCTCAGTTTGCATCTTGAGGATATCCCCCTACCGCCCCCCCCACCACCAGCGCCGCCCCCAGAGCCAGGGCAAAAGCTGATCGCAGGGCGCAAGGATGATCAGCTCACCGGCGGGGCGGGCGATGACACGCTATTGCTGCGCTTTGGCCAAGACAGCGCTTTGGGCGGCACTGGGGCGGATACATTCGTGCTGGATTGGCGCTATCTCAATGAGGGCGATGCCCATCACATTGCAGATCTTGATTTCGCCGAAGGGGATCGGTTGGTGCTGCGGTTTTTCAATGGCGGG
>JAOXSB010000126.1 GCA_025800345.1 Mangrovicoccus sp.
CTCCACACTATTGAGCGCCCCGCGCGCCCGGCGAATGGTGTCTTGGGTACGCTCGGCCGAGGCTTCGCCATCTTCCAGGCTAGACAGAAACAGCTTGGCAGCGGAAAGCGGTTGCAGCAGATCGTGACTGGCCGCCGCGACAAAGCGTGATTTTGAGGCATTGGCGCGCTCGGCCTGAGCCAGGGCATCCTCAAGCGCGAGCGTGCGTTCTTGAACCCGTTTTTCCAGGGATTCATTTGCTTCATACATGGACCGCACCGCTTCGCGTTCGGCGGTGACATCGGTGAAGGAAATCACAAAGCCCTTATCCGGGGTTTCTTCGGCAAAAACATCCAAAGTGGTGCGGGCCCCATGGCGCAATTCAAATGAAAGCGCCGGGCGCGGCTCGCTCTGCCGGACCCATTTCCGGACCCGCTCTTGAATATGGGGGTCGGGAAAGCTTAGCCGGTTCTCGATCAGGCCGAAAAGCCGCTCAAAGCGGGTGCCCAGCATGAATTGCCCTGCAGGTATTGCCAGCAATGTGCCCACCCGCTGGTTCCAACCCATGAGCAACCCGTTATTGTCGAAAATGCAGACCCCTTGATTGATGTGATCCAGCGTGGCGCGAATGATGCGGGCTTGATCATCCAGCATCTTTTCCCGCGCCCGGCGCTCTAGCCGCATCATATCGGTGACATCGGTGTGCAAAATCACCGTGCCGCCTTGCTCGGTGCGGTGCTCGCTCACTTGCAGCCAGCGATCCCAGGTCAGGCGCACATTGAACACCACACATTCATCGCAATGGCGTTCGAGCCGTTGATCCACCCAGCTTTGGGCCGTGTCTTCAAGCGGCAAGGATAGATGTTCAGACCGGCTCACCAGCGCCACATAATCGGCAAAGCGCAGGCCTGGTTCCAACTGGTTTTGAATATCGGGCATTTGCTGGCCAAAGCGCGAATTGCACATGACCAGCTTTTCATCCGGGCCAAATAGGGCAAAACCTTCCTGCACCGCCTCAATCGCGCCGGACAGATCTGCGCGGGCCTGTTCTGCAATGCGTTTGGCGATGCTCAGCTCGGTATTGGAGCGGTTGAGCAGCGCCAGCGTGTCTTCCAGATCGCGGGTGCGCGCGCGCACTTGTTCTTCAAGCTGCACCGCTTGTTGGAAATGGGCATAGCCCGCGCTGTGATCCCGTCCGGTTTGCTCTACCCGCTGCATCAGCGCCGTGGCGATGCGCAGCAGCTTGTCGCGCTGGCGTTCAACGCTGTCGGTGGGATCGACCAGCAATTCGCTCATAGACGGCCCCCATTGGGGCATTCGGGCGGGCAGTCATATACCGCAAGCCCGGTCATGGTTTGGTTCACATGCATGGCGTTGAAATGCTCGCCATAGGTGTTGAACCCCACCACTTGGTGGCGTTTGAGCACCTGCGAGATTTGGCCGCTAAGCTGGCGTTGTTCGGCCTCTACGCGCCGCAAAAAGCAATCAAAGGCCAAAATCGCATCAGGGGCCTGTGGGCTGGCCAGGGCGGTGAGCTCTTGCTCCAGATGCGCCACCATGGGCCGCGCCTCGGCCAAGGTCAGCACAACCCCTTCGTCAATGGCGGAGAAAAATACCAATTCCCCTGCTTCATTGATCCGCTGGATCGAGCGCACATGATGTTGATCTCCGATGCGCACAAGCAGGGGATGCGCGGCAAAGCTCATGGGGGTAAGCCCATCCACAGGTTTGCCCAATACCCGGCTCAGTTCCTGAGCCGCAGGCTCGGCATTGATCTCTTGCACCAAACGGCGGTCTGGATCGGCTTTGGTCACCACCATGCGTTGCGGGCTGGGCAACAGGTGATCAAGCTTGAACACACGCACATTGCAGCGGGTGCGCACCAAGGTCAGGATCGCCGCATTGCGCAGAACTTGCCCGCCATGGATGAGAAAGGTGGAGTGAAATTCCACCCCATCTCCGGCCGAGCCACCAAAAAGCGGCACGGGCCCCAAGGACATGGCCATAGCGGCCAGTACCGCATCCTCGCGCAGGGAAAGCCCATCGATCAGCGTGATGCCAAATTCCGTGCCCCAATCCGGGGCAGCTTCGGCCATGCTCGCGCGCTGACGCAGCACCGCACTGGCCAGCTCGTGGCGGTCAAAATCGCTCACATCGGGGATCAGAACGGTGCTATGGGCAAAACGATCGCGGGGCAGGGCCACCGCAACGATCTGGCCGTCTTCATAGCCCTCGCCGGTGATTTCCCCAGCGGTGGTGCAGCCGATCACCGTATGTTCAGCGAAAGCGCGCTCGGCGCTGCGGGCCAAGCGATAGGCATCGGCTTTGGGGCTGACGAACAACAAAATCAAGCTGCCAGGCGGCACCTCCAGATCTTGGGCCATTTGGCTCAAGGCGCTGGGATCGGACCAATGGCAGCTTGCCGAGGGCATGGTACGGCTGAAAGCCCCGGTCTTTTGCAAGACGGGCGTGACCTGAGTATTCATTCCGGCGACAGCACCTCCCCTTGCCATTCGCTGGTATATGTCGCGCCGCTACCCGGTGCTGTTCTCGCTATGCATCACATGGGCGAATTTCGCCTGTTGAGCCAGCAGCACCGCTTGGGTGCGGCTTTGCACCGATAGCTTGCGCATGATCGCCGTAACATGCGCCTTTACGGTGGTTTCCGCAATCGAAAGATCATAGGCGATTTGCTTGTTCAGCTTGCCTTCGCAGATCAGATCCAAAATCCGCGCCTGTTGCCGGGTCAGCGACGACAGCCGGTCCAGGGCGGTTTCTGCCTCGCTGCGCTCGCCCTCGCCATTGGCGGTGGGCACAAAGCCTTGGGGGGCAAAGCTTTCGCCGCCCGCAATGGTGGCAAAGGCTTCTTGGAATACTTCCCGCTGGCTATGTTTTGGTACAAAGCCGGCCGCGCCCGCCCGCAAGGCCGAGCCCACCATGCGATTGTCATCCATGGAAGAGACCACCACGATGGGCACCGCGCCCGCAGCGGCTTTCAATCGCACGAGCCCGTCCAGCCCTTCCACATCGGGCAAGTTCAGATCGAGCATGATCACATCAGGTTTCCAGCCCTCTTCGATTTGCCCCAGGGCTTGGGTGAGGGTTTCGGCGCTGCGGATCTCGGAAATCCCCGCGCTCAGGCGCAAGGTCATGGAGAGCGCGTCGCAAAACAATGGGTGGTCATCCACGATCAACGCGGTGCCAAAGGCGGGGCTCTCCATATGCGCGGCGGGGTTTGCCATAGCTGTCACCATATCCGGGTATAATCACCAAGGCTAGCACCGCCATTGGGGCCTTCACCATGCTCCCAAGGTCGTAGGTGCTTTTCTCAGCGCCAGGCTTTGGGTAAGCCGCTGGCATGCACTATGACCTAACCGATTTAGCTTTGCTGCGCGCGGCCCCCTTTGAGGCGTTGATTGACACCAGATCGCCCGCAGAATTCGCCCAAGACCATCTGCCCGGGGCGATCAATCTGCCGGTGCTTTCCAATGAAGAGCGCGCCCAGGTGGGCACCATCTATGTGCAAGACAGCCCCTTTCGAGCCCGCAAGCTGGGCGCGGCTTTGGTGCTGAAAAACACCGCGCAGCATATTGAACAGGTCTTGGCGGACAGGCCCGGCGGGTGGCGGCCTTTGGTCTATTGTTGGCGCGGCGGGCAACGCTCGGGCACGTTTGGCTGGCTGCTGCGCGAAATCGGCTGGCCTGCCCAAGTGCTGCGTGGCGGCTATCGCAGTTTTCGTCGGGCGGTGGTGGCGATGCTTTATGATCAGCCCTTGCCCCATGAATTTCGCATACTGGCGGGGATGACCTGCACCGCAAAGACCGAGATTTTGAGCTTGCTGCGGGCCCAAGGGGTGCAGGTGATCGATCTAGAGGCGCTGGCCCAGCATCGCGGTTCGGTCTTTGGCGCGCAGGCCGGGGCCCAGCCCAGCCAAAAGCTGTTTGAAAGCCGTCTGGCCATGGCGCTGTCCGAGTGTGATCCCGCCCGCCCGGTGGTGCTGGAGGCGGAAAGCAGTAAAATCGGAGATCTGATCTTACCACCGCAGATCTGGGCCAGCATGTGCGCCGCACCGCGCTTGGGGCTCTGGGCACCGCTTGCTGCGCGGGCGCGCTATTTCACCCGCGCCTATGGGGATTTGCTCGCAGACCCGGTGCGGTTCAAAGCGCAGATCGGCCAGCTTATGCCATTGCATGGGCGCGGGCGCATCACCGAGTGGCAAGAGCTGGTGGATGCGGGGGCATTTGAAGCTTTGGGGGCGGGGCTGATGCAGGCCCATTACGATCCGCGCTATCGCAAATCCAGCGCCCGCTATGGGGGCAATGCGCTGGGCGAGCATAGGCTGCCGGATCTGGCGCCAGAGGCTTTGGCCGCTGCCGCGCCGGATCTGGCCCGTGCGTTAGGCGTTTAGGTCAGCGTGATTTGCCCTGGCTCTGGGGTGATCTCGCCAATCACATGATAGGCGATCCCTGCGGCATCCAATGCGGAAAGGCTGCGCCGGGGCAGGCTGGCCAGAAGCCCGCCGCAGGTTTGCGGATCGAGCAGCAAGCTGTGGCGCGGGCTGTCTTGCCATCCCGCAAGCCGCGAGATCAGATCGGCCAGATTGTCGGGATAAAGCGTCGAGCGGGTGCCCGCCTCGGCCAGGGCCAAGGCACCTGGGTAGAATGGCACTGCGCCCGTGTCGATTTTCACGCCGCAGCCCGAGGCTTGGGCGATATTGCCCGCATGGCCCAATAGACCAAAGCCGGTGACATCGCTCATGGCATGGGCCAAGCTGGCCAAGGTTTTGGCGGTATCGCCCTGGGGGGTGGCCAGTATCTCGTAAAGCTTGGCCAGATCTCGCCCATCGGCTTGGCCTGCCATTTCCCCGGCAAGCAGCACCCCAGAGCCCAAGGGGCGGGTGAGGATCAAAAGATCGCCGATTTGCCCGTCCCCCAAGCTGCGCGGCGGCCCGTCAAGTAACCCGGTGAGTGTAAAGCCCAAGGTCAGCTCGGCCCCCATGGAGCTATGCCCGCCAATTATGGCGGCGCCCTCGGCGGCAAAGATGCCGCTGGCCGCGCCCATGATCTCTTCCATCCAGCGGCTTTGCATCGGCCGCGACAGCCGGGGCAGGATCACTTGGGCCAGCGCCGCTTGGGGCTGCGCGCCCATTGCCCAAATATCTCCCAAAGCATGACACGCGGCGATGCGGGCCATGAGCCAGGGATCTTGCACCACCGCGCGCAGATGATCAGTGGTGATCACCTGGCTTGTCTGACCCATTTTCAGCAGCGCCGCATCATCGCCGGGCAGGGGGATAAGGTCAGCGCGCTGGGCGCTGGGCAGATCGGCCAAAGCGCTTTGCAGCACGCCGCTCGCGACCTTGGATCCGCAGCCCCCGCAAAAGGGTTTATCGCCGTCCATGGCCTCCGATAGCCCGGCAATCATCGGATCTGGCCGTGGCGGGCCCGCCATGGGGGGGAGGTTCTGGAAGCCCTCCATGAAGGCGCGATCAATCCGGTCCTTCCAGGTCCAGAGTGCGCGGCGCAGCTTAGGCTGGGTCAAGCTCAAGCCGCCCCGTTCGGCCAGGGCCTGGGTGCCGCCCAAAGAAATCAGTTTGAGGTACTTGCGCTGGGGCCGGAAGGGGCGGGTGGCCTCCCCCAGCAACACAGAGCGCAGATTGTCGAACAGCACCGGGGCGGCCCGCACGGCAAATACCCCGGCTTTCGGGCGCGGGGCGGTGATCTGATGGGCGCAATCGCCTGCCGCGAAAATTGCCGGATCATTGCTGCTGCGCAGATCCGCATGTGTTGCGATGAACCCCTGGGTAAGGTCCAGCCCGGTTTGCGCCAGCCAGCTTTGCGGGCGCGCGCCTGCGGCCCCCACGCAAAACCCCGCTGGGATAAGGCGCCCATCGCTGAGCTCTAAGTGATCGGCATGCAATGCGCTGACTTGCGCGCCTTGATGCAGTTTGATCCCTCGTGCCTCCATCTCGCACAGCAATGCCTTTTGGACCGGAGCGGCGCTGCCCTGTAAGGGGCTGCCTGTCTCAATGATATGAACCGATGTGGGGGGCTCGCTGCGGAGTTTTCCCAGGCGGTGATGCATGGCAAAGGCCAGCTCGACCCCCGCAATGCCGCCGCCAATCACGGCTGCATCCGCTGGGCGCTGGCCCGCGGCCACTTGCGCTAGATATGCCTCCCATTGCGCCGCATAATCCCCCAAAGGCTTGGCCGCCACGCCATGGGCGGCAAAGCCGGGGATCTCGGGCATATGGGAAGTGATGCCGATATCGATCGAGAGCAGATCATAGGGAATGCACCGCCCGTTTGAGAGTTTGACCCGCTTGGCGGCGCGATCAATCCCGCAGGCCCGGCCCAGCACCAGCCGCGCCCCGGCAAAGCGGGCCAGTTTCCCCAAATCCATTTCAAGCTCGCGGCGGCTGTAATGCCCGGCGATATGGCCCGGTAACATGCCCGTATACGGCGCGGTGGGGCCGGGATTGATCAAGGTCAGACGCACCCCAGCCAGCGGGTCCATCCCCCATTTGCGCAACACCAATGCATGGCTATGTCCGCCCCCAAGCAAAACCAGATCGCGGATCAAAGGTATCTTGCTGTCCATCATGCGCTGCCCCATCGCTCTGGTTTAGCCCTAATCCCCCTTAATGCTGGGGCAAAGGGGCGGGTGCCGATAAATCGCCACGGGCAAAAGGTTTTCTAGCCAGATCGATAAAACTGGTGTCATATAGGCCAGATAATGGATGTGCAGTTTGGCGCGGTGTTTCTGCGCCTGATTTGCAAATCATGTCCCCACAGGCCCAGCCGGGTCGGGATGTTTGTGTATGGAGACCTGTAATGACTGCGAAGAACCCGTTCGATGTGACCAGCATGTTCAGCATGTTTGACCCCGAAGATGTGAAAAAGGTCTTTGACCCGACCAAAATGTTTGCGGCTTTTGAAACCCCGCAAAAGACCCCGTTTGATATGTCCGGTCTGTTCGACACCAACCGCAAGAATCTCGAAGCTATGGTGGAAGCCAACAAAGCAGCGGCCGGGGCCTATAAAGATTTATTGGACAAGCAGATGGATGTGTTTGGTCAATTGACCAGCGCCGCCCAAGAGCATGTGTCCAAACTGGGCGATATGACCGGGCCTGACGCCCTGAGCCAGCAAAGCAAAGCCTATAGCGAGGCGGTCGAGACCGCCATGGGCCTGATGCAGCAATTGGCCGAAAACGCTCGCGCGGCCAATGAAGAGGCCTATGGCGCGATCAAAGATCAGGTGGTTTCTGCGGTCGAAGAGCTCAGCAAAAAAGCACCTGGCGGCAAATGATCTGAACGGATTTAAATCACTGTTTTGGCAAGGGCGGCGTTGGCCGCCTTTGTTTTATGCATGGAGATCTTGTTTAATTTATTGATTTAAAGCCATTTTAAGAGGTGTGCCCAAGGGGTGAGCAATGCGCCAGAGCAGCCCTCACGTAAACTTGGCACAACGAATTGGTTTGCTTTGCTGCTCTTGCAGCCCCCCGGAGGGCTTACTAAGACTTATGGTAACAGCGCCGAAGCGATACTCGCCCAGGCCCCAGCAAACAGGCTTTTCTATGCAAGATCCCGTTGACGTCTATATGAACAATCTCGTCCCCATGGTCGTCGAGCAAACTTCGCGCGGGGAGCGGGCCTATGATATTTTCTCGCGCCTGCTGAAAGAACGGATTATTTTCCTGTCGGGCCCGGTGCATGATGGGATGTCTTCGCTGATCGTGGCGCAGTTGCTGCATCTGGAGGCGGAGAACCCCTCCAAAGAGATTTCCATGTATATCAACAGTCCCGGCGGTGTGGTGACCTCGGGCCTGTCGATCTATGATACGATGCAATATATCAAACCCAAAGTGTCCACCTTGGTGGTGGGGCAGGCGGCCTCTATGGGCTCGCTGCTGCTGACCGCAGGCGCGCCGGGCATGCGCTTCTCGCTGCCCAATAGCCGGATCATGGTGCACCAGCCTTCGGGCGGGTTCCAAGGCCAGGCCACGGATATCTCGATCCATGCCAAAGAAATCCTCGAGCTGAAGGAACGGCTCAATAATATTTACGTGAAACACACGGGTCAGGATTACGACTCTGTTGAATCGGCTCTGGAACGAGACAATTTTATGACCGCTGAACAGGCGAAAGATTGGGGCTTGATCGACGAAATCGTCGAGAATCGCGCCACTCCTGATGAAGATTCAGGCGAATAACCCTGTTCTGACACAACGCTCAGGTAATCGCATTTTCACATTGTGGATGCGGTTATGCTGACCTAGACTAGCTCGACGGGCGAAGAACACCTCGGTTCACCCCGGTGTGTTGTCCCCCCACTTGGAGGTGACGATGGCGAACAATTCTGGCGGCGACGGCAAAAACACGCTGTATTGCAGCTTTTGCGGCAAGAGCCAGCATGAGGTGCGCAAGCTGATTGCAGGCCCGACGGTTTTCATCTGTGATGAATGCGTTGAGCTCTGTATGGACATCATCCGGGAAGAAACCAAATCAGCAGGTTTGAAATCCTCTGATGGCGTGCCCACGCCGAAAGAGATTTGCGAAGTTCTCGATGATTATGTGATTGGCCAAGCCCATGCGAAACGGGTGCTCTCGGTCGCGGTGCATAACCATTACAAGCGCCTCAATCATGCGGCGAAATCCGGCGATATTGAGCTGGCCAAATCCAATATTTTGCTGATCGGCCCCACTGGCTGCGGTAAGACCTTGCTGGCGCAAACCCTGGCGCGGATCTTGGATGTGCCCTTTACCATGGCGGATGCCACCACGCTGACCGAAGCGGGCTATGTGGGGGAAGATGTGGAGAACATCATCCTTAAGCTGCTGCAAGCGTCGGAATATAATGTGGAGCGGGCACAGCGCGGTATCGTTTATATCGACGAGGTCGATAAGATTACCCGCAAATCTGACAACCCCTCAATCACCCGGGATGTGTCGGGCGAGGGCGTGCAGCAGGCTTTGCTTAAGATCATGGAAGGCACGGTGGCCTCGGTGCCCCCGCAAGGCGGACGCAAACATCCGCAGCAGGAATTCCTGCAAGTGGATACCACCAATATCCTCTTTATCTGCGGCGGGGCCTTTGCCGGGCTCGACAAGATCATCGCGCGGCGGGGCAAGGGGTCGGCCATCGGCTTTGGCGCCGATGTGAAAGAAGAAGATGCCCGCGGTGTGGGCGAGCTTTTCACCGATCTCGAGCCTGAGGATCTGCTGAAATTCGGGTTGATCCCGGAATTCGTGGGCCGCTTGCCGGTGATTGCGACGCTGACCGATCTGGATGAAGAGGCTTTGGTGACCATCCTCACCCAGCCGAAAAACGCTTTGGTGCGCCAATATGAGCGTCTGTTTGATCTCGAAGAGACCAAGCTGACCTTTACCGAGGATGCGCTGAGCGCCATCGCCAAACGTGCTATTGAACGCAAAACCGGTGCGCGGGGTCTGCGCTCGATCATGGAAGATATCCTGCTGGATACCATGTTCGACTTGCCTGGGCTCGACAGTGTCGAGGAAGTGGTCGTCAACGAAGAGGCTGTGACCTCGGATGCGGCGCCGCTGATGATCCATGCAGAGCGCAAAGACGAACCTGTCAGCGCCAGTTAAGATCGCTTTGGGGGTGTCCCTTGCTTGTGGGGCACCTCAATGCTGGACCCAATCATGGGCTTCGGGCATAGAGGGATGGCCCGCATCACAGATGCGGGCGAAGCGATGAGCAGACGGAGAGCATGCCATGGGCATCGCCGAGACCCTCAGCCGGGCCGTGACATGGTGGAATGGCCAAACCCTCGGAACGCAGCTTTTCACGGCGCGAAAAGGCGTGAAAGTGGGCGAGGATGAACAAGGCAATTTGTTTTACAAAACCGCTGATGATCGCCGCCGCTGGGTGATCTATAATGGCGAGGCCGAAGCCAGCCGGATTTCCCCCGATTGGCACGGATGGTTGCACCGCACTTGGGATACCCCGCCAAGCGAGACCCCGTTGGCCCATAAATCTTGGGAAAAACCCCATCAGGAAAACCGAACGGGCACAGATCTTGCCTATGCACCGCCGGGATCTATCCGCAGGGTTGAGCCCGCCGCCAGACAGGATTACGAAGCCTGGTCCCCGGATGGGAGCTAAAGGAGAGAGCGTGGCGCAAAATCGCACAGAACTGGCCGTTGGGGCCGCTGTCTTGCTGCTGGCAGGCGGGTTTTTGGCCTACACCATGGGCGCTGTGGGCTCGAACCCCGCGCGCAGCGGTTATGAGTTGAACGCGCGGTTCCGTTCGGTCGATGGGGTGCGTGTGGGCACGGATGTGCGCTTGGCCGGGGTGAAAATCGGCACAGTTGCATCCATTGATCTCGATCCGCAGAGCTTTCAGGCGGATACGATCTTGAACCTGCGCGAAGATGTGATCTTGCCCGATGACAGTTCGGCAGTGATCACCACCGAAGGGCTGCTTGGCGGCACTTATGTGGAAATTCAGCCTGGCGGCTCGCCTTTCAATTACGAGCCCGGCGCGGATATTTTTGAAACCCAAGGCACGATCAATGTGATCTCGCTCTTGGCCAAATTCGTCTCTGGGGGCGAATGAGCATGATGGCGCGGCTTGCTTTTGCAGCGGCTTTGGCTTTGGCACCCATGGCCAGCCTGGCGCAAGAGGTGGTGGCCGCCCCGGGAGCGGTTCTGCGCAGCTTGGATCGCATGTCCGGCGTTTATCACGACCTGGACCTAAAAGTGGGGCAGAGCGCGGATTTGGGGCGGCTTGAAATTCGCCTGACCGATTGCCGCTATCCCAAGGATAACCCTGCGGGCGATGCCTATGCCTATCTGATCATCAGCGATCGCCACACTGGCGGGCCGCTGTTTCAGGGTTGGATGCTGGCCTCGTCGCCTGCGCTGAATGCGCTGGACCATATGCGCTATGATGTTTGGGTGATGCGCTGTAGCAAAACCTGAGCTTGCGGGATCTCGCCCGCGCCGCGAAAATCGGCGCGCACCAGCAAAGCCCGCGCCAATCGCCGCCGGTAATCAGAGCGAGCGATTTCTATCCCCCCAAGGCGGCGCAAATGTGGGGTAATGAACTGCGTATCAAACAGCAAAAACCCCTGTCGGCTGAGGTGATCTAGCAAATAAGCTAGGGCGATTTTTGAGGTGTCCGGGCGCGTGGAAAACATGCTTTCCCCGAAAAACGCTCCGCCCAAAGCCACGCCATAGACCCCGCCCACCAGATCATCTTTTTCCCAAATCTCGATGGAATGGGCATGGCCCATTTCGTGCAGCCGCAAATAAAGCTGAAAAATAACATCATTGATCCAGGTTTCCGAGCGATTGGCGCAGCCGGCCAACACCCCGGCGAAATCCTGATCATAACTGATGTGAAACCGCTCTTGGCGGATCTTCCGCGCTAAGGAGCGGGACATATGGAACCCATCGAGAGGCAGAATACCGCGGCGGCGGGGATCGACCCAATAAACCTCTGTATCCTCGCGGGATTCAGCCATGGGGAACACCCCCATCGCATAGGCTTTGAGCAGCAGCTCGGGGGTTAATATCTGGCTATCGATCCGCAATTTGATCCTCGATTGCGGTCATAGCCGAGGCTTTAGGCAGGCGCAACGCACCCGCCCAAAGGCTTAACTCTCATAGGTTTCCGCCAACCATTTTTCGAGCCAATGGATGGAATAATCACCGCTTTGCACATCCGCTGCCCGCAGCAATGCCGGGAACAAATCTACTGTGGTGTCCACCCCATCCACGATCAATTCCCCCAAGGCGCGGTCAAGCCGCGCAAGGGCTTCGGGACGGTCGCGGCCATGCACGATCAGCTTGGCAATCAAGCTGTCGTAATAGGGCGGAATTTTATAGCCGTTATAGAGCGCTGAATCCATCCGCACCCCAAGCCCGCCAGGGGCGTGAAAGGCGGTGATTTGACCAGGACAGGGGATGAATTGCGGCAAGCGTTCGGCATTGATGCGCACTTCAATGGCATGACCATTGGGGGTCAGATCCTCTTGCCGGATCGAAAGCGGTAGCCCAGCCGCCACCCGGATTTGCTCGCGCACCAGATCGACACCATAGATGGCTTCGGTCACCGGGTGTTCCACTTGCAAGCGGGTGTTCATCTCGATGAAGTAAAACTCGCCATCCTCATAGAGGAATTCGATTGTTCCAGCGCCGGCATAATTGATCCGGGCCACCGCATCGGCGCAGGTTTTGCCGATGGTGGCGCGGGTTTGCGCATCAATCACCGGGCTTGGGGCTTCTTCGAATACCTTCTGGTGCCGCCGCTGGAGCGAGCAATCCCGTTCGCCCAGATGGATCGCGTTGCCTTTGCCATCGCCAAAGACTTGGATCTCGATATGGCGCGGGTTGCCAAGATATTTCTCGAGATAGACCGCATCATTGCCAAAGGCGGCTTTGGCTTCGCTACGGGCCGAGAGAAAGGCTTGTTCCATCTCTTCGGCGGTTTTGGCCAATTTCATACCGCGCCCGCCGCCACCTGCGGTGGCTTTGACGATCACGGGATAGCCAATCTCCGCGCCCATTTTCTGAGCGTCTTCCAAGGTCGGCACTTCGCCATCAGAGCCTGGCACACATGGCACGCCGAGCGCGCGCATGGTTTCTTTGGCGGTGATCTTATCGCCCATCATGCGGATATGTTCCGCCGTCGGGCCGATAAAGGCCAGGTCATGGTCTTCGACCACTTGGGCAAAGCTGGCATTCTCAGAGAGGAACCCATAGCCGGGATGGATCGCCTCAGCGCCAGTGATCTCGCAGGCCGAGATCACCGCCGGGGTCAGCAAATAGCTTTGCTGGCCTTGGGGCGGGCCGATGCAGACGGATTCGTCGGCCATGCGCACATGCATTGCATCGGCGTCCGCGGTGGAATGTACCGCAACAGAGGCGATGCCCATTTCCCGGCAGGCCCGCACGATGCGCAGTGCAATCTCGCCGCGGTTTGCAATCAGGATTTTCTGAAACATGGGCCCGCTCAGTCCAGGATCACCAAGGGCGTGCCGAACTCTACTGGCTCGCCATCCTCGATCAGAATGCGGCTGACCACACCATCGCGCGGGGCGGGAATGTGGTTCATGGTCTTCATGGCCTCGACGATCAGCAAGGTCTGGCCCTTGGAGACGGTTTTGCCTGGGGCGATAAAGGCGCTCGCGCCTGGTTCGGGCTGAAGATAGGCGGTGCCCACCATGGGTGAGTTCACCGCGCCGGGATGATCGGCTGGATTTTCCTCGGCCGCTGGGGCGGCGGGGGCAGGGGCGCTTGTCGCAGCTGCGACAGGTGCTGGCGCGGGGGCGGCGGGTGCGGCAGCCACAACTGGTGCGACAACGGCAGATTGGCGCGTCACGCGAACATTCAGGCCATCATTCTCGCCATATTCGCGACGCACTTCCAACTCGCTCAGATCGTTTGTTTGCAACAGGTCCGCGAGCGCTTGAATGAAGGCCACGTCGGTTTCATGGCGGTTTTTAGTCATCGAATCCTCGTAACTCATAGTAAAAAACCCGGCGCAGTGGTCCTACACCGAAGATAGGTCAGTGAAAAGCTATGTCATTTAGACATTGCCGTGAAAAGCTATTGAGGCAAGCGCAAAGCGATTTGATCCTGCGTCCCCCTTGTTTTGATGGATTTTTTTTCGTGCCGGCGGCCGCAGTTTTGGTGCGGTGATTAAAATAATTTTGATCAAACATGGGGTTTTGTGGTAAGTTTCAAGCCTAATTTCCCCTGTGCCGTGATGATTTGCAAACTCAACCTGTGAGGTTTCTATGCCAGATCATCCCTGGGCGGAGACTGCGTTTCCTTTGACCGGGTCCGACGTTGCGCGGGCAGGCGGGTTTCGCGAGGCGATGACGCCGTTTGGAGAGCAGACGGCACCGCCAGTGCTGCGCAAAGAAACCTCGGGTGTGGCGGCTCCAAAAGCGCTGGCACGGCGGCAATCGCTGCAAGCGGTGAAGCCGTCTCGGGCGGCGCGGGTGGCGGTGTTGGGCACGGGGGTCGCGGCCCAAGTCTGCGCGTGTCAGCTGCTAGAGCATGGTCATCATGTGACCCTGATGGTGGCACGCGAGGGGCCTGTCCGACGGGGTATTGTTGCTGCCCCGGCAGATTTGGCCCGAGCGCAGGCCCGGAAATTCCTGCATACGGCAGGTATGGAGATCCGTTTTGGTCTGCGCTTTGGTCAAGAGCTGTCTTTAGCCCAATTGCAGCGGGAATATGATGGGGTCTGCTTGGCGATGGGTGCGGCGGGGTTTCGCGCGCTCCACGCAGAACTGGACCGAGCGCACAATATTTTTGATCTGAGAGATTTTCTCGATGTGCTGCGCGGTGGCGCTCGGACAGGGGCGGTTCGTTTCGGGCGGCATGTGGTGGTCATTGGCGGCGCTGATTCTGGTGCTAAAGCCGCTGTTCAGGCCAAGATCTGCGGTGCCAATCAGGTCACATGGCTTTGTGATGGGGCACCGAGGGCAAGATCCGCCTCAGCCAAAGAGCGCTTTTATGCAACCAGCAAATCTGTGCGGGTGCTGAGCGGGCTTACCCCATGTCGCAGCCTTGGGCATGGGGCCGTGGAGTGGCTCGAGCTCATCCAAAAGCAAAATGGGGCGCGGCTGTCAGTGCGCGCGGATCAAATCGTGAAACCCATTGGAATGGCATTGGCCCATGGGCCAGAGGCTACATTGCTGCCCGAGGGGGTTTTGGCATTGGAGCCGCGGCAGGACGCAATATCGCTGTGGCAGGGCGGGAATGATGCTAAGCTTTGCCGGCGAGACGGTCTTGCACAAGCGGAAGCAGGGCGGATCGCTGCCGTAGAATTAGATAGGTTTTTCAATTCTTAGGCTTGGCACTCGGGATCATCAGTGCCGCCCGAAAGCAAAGGCCGTTTGGCGGCCTTTGCTAAGATGAGCAATTTGCGCGCGCTTATGGGCAGGAGCGCACGACCACTTCATCGCCATTGCCGGTGTAATAGGCGCATTGGTTGGTTTGACGGTTTTGCGCGTGCAGGGCACCGGCGGTGGCACCGGCCACGCCTGCGACGGCGGTCCAGCCGCTACTGGCGCCCAGCAAGCTTGCAGAGACCGCAGCAAGCGCGCCGCCAGCGACCGCAGAGCCCGCAGTGTCGATGGTGCGCGGATCAACATTATCACAGGCGGCCAGGGCCAGGGTGGCGGCCGCAATCGCGGCGGTCAGACGTGTTTTCATTGTGCTCGGTCCTCAAAAATGGGCTTAGTGCTGAGTGGCGTTAGTTTAGCAAAACTTGGGGCTAATGGAAGCCTGCCTCGGGCACGCGTATAGGCCCAATGGGTGACATTATCTTGGTCGGATGTGTTTGAATTGGGGCTCGACATCCCGGCGAGGTTATGAGAAACGCCCCAGGCACACAGTGCCCCTATAGCTCAGCTGGTAGAGCAACTGATTTGTAATCAGTGGGTCCGCGGTTCGAGTCCGTGTGGGGGCACCATTTTTTCCATAAATATTAATTTTAATCAATGACATAAAGTGATTTCGGAAATTCATGTCCACCCTTTAATCCACCCTTGCGACTGCGCTAAGGCGTCACGTTTGAGCGAGAAAGCGCGCGTATACAGGAACGGCCCATCCAGCGAAGGAAGGGCCGATAACAGGTTTTGACAGGTTGTCAGGAATCAGGGCTTGCCGGTTTCCACCATGTCGATTGCCTCACAAGCCAGCCGGTGGATTACCTCGAACATGCTGCATTGAGCGCCCAGCAGGTCGGGAATGTC
>JAOXSB010000151.1 GCA_025800345.1 Mangrovicoccus sp.
CAGCGGCGTCCAAGGCGCCCCGATATGCAGATCACTGATCACCGCGATGCGCAAAGGCGCGGCCTGCCAGCGGGGCGAGGCAATCGCATAGCGGCGCAGCCGGGCGGCTTTGGCTTTGCGTCGGATCAATCGCTTGCTCCCCAAACATAAAAAACGCCCCCAGCCTTACGGCGGGAGCGTTTCGATTCTACAAATTTTTCGCGCTTATGCGACGTCAAAAGCCAGCGGGCGAACCTGCTGGAATTTGCCCAGCTCTTTAAGCTTGCCCACCAGATCTTCGTTCACTGGCGCATCCAAATGCAACAGCGCAATCGCATCCTCGCCCGCGCCGGTCCGGCCCAGGGTAAAGTTTGCGATGTTAAAGCCCGCTTCACCCACAGTCATCCCAAGGGTGCCGATCACACCGGGCATATCCTTGTTGGTGGTGTAGAGCATATAGGGCGCAACCTCGGCATCGATATTGATGCCTTTGATCTGGATAAAACGCGGCTTGCCATCAGAGAAGACAGTGCCCGCGATAGTGCGGGTGCGATCGGCCGTTTCCACAGTGAGCTTGATATAGCCCTCGAACACACCGGATTTCTCTTGCTGGGTTTTGGAGAACTGGATGCCGCGCTCGCGCACG
>JAOXSB010000158.1 GCA_025800345.1 Mangrovicoccus sp.
AGGGCAAATAGCGACACGGTGTTCAGGGACATGCCAAAGGCCAAAAGCAAGGCAAAGGTGCCGATGAGCGAAACCGGAATGGCCACAGCGGGAATGATTGTGGCCCGCCAACTGCCCAAGAAAATGAACACCACCGCCATCACCAACACAAAGGTCAGCATTAGCGTGTTCACCACATCGTTCAGGGATTGCTCCACAAATTTCGTGGAATCGTAGGGCACTTCATAGCTTACATCATCTGGGAAAGCTTGCGCGAGCCGGTCTAGCTCTTCAAATACCCGTTCGGCCACGGCCACCGCATTGGCGCCAGGGGCTTGATAGACAGCAAGAATGGTCGATGGCTGACCCGAAAAAAGGCCCGAAGCGTTATAGTAGCTTGAGCCCAATTCCACTTCGGCCACATCGCGTAGGCGCACAACAGAGCCCGCATCGCCAGTGCGAATCACGATGTTTCCGAAATCGCGGGCATTGTCCAAACGCCCTTGGGCACGGATCGTGTATTGAAACTGCTGATCATCGGGCACCGGGGGCGTGCCGATTTGACCTGCGGAGACTTCGATATTCTGCTGACGGATCGCATTGATCACATCTGTTGGCGAAATGCTCAGACTTGCCATGCGGTCCGGGTCCATCCACATGCGCATCGCATAGGCGAAATCGGTGAGCATATCGGCGCGACCAACGCCGTTGATCCGGGCGAGGGTGTCTTTGAGGTTGATCGACGCGTAGTTGGACAGGAACACCTCATCATAGGTGCCGTTGGGCGAGGTCAGCGACACGACCATGAGCATATTGGGCGAGGATTTCTGCGTCACCACACCGGTGCTTGTCACTTCGCTCGGCAATTGCGCCATGGCCTGGCTGACGCGGTTTTGCACATTCACCGACGCAATATCCGCGTCAGTGCCCACTTCAAAAGTCACATCGAGGCTATAAGAGCCATTATCGGCGGATTTCGACGACATATAAATCATGTCATCCACGCCATTCACTTGCGCTTCAATAGGCGCGGCGACGGTGCTTTCCACCGTAACCGCGTTGGCACCTGTGTAAGTGGCTGAGACATTGACCACAGGCGGGGTGATATCGGGGAATTGTTCCACGGGAAGAACCAGAAACGCGATCCCCCCCATAATTGTCAGCACCAGTGAGATCACCATCGCCATTTTAGGGCGGGTGATAAAGATTTTTGAGAACATGCGCTTAGCCTTCCTCAGAGGTGCCAGCGGCAATCGCGTCTACGGGAACGCCAGGGCGGACCCGTTGCAGCCCTTCAACGATCACCGATTCACCGGGAACCAACCCGTCTTCGATGACAATTGCTGTTTCGATTGTTTGACCGGTTTCCACATAGCGTTGCTCCACCATTTGCTGATCATTGACCAGCAACACAAAGGCCCCGCGTTGATCGCGCTGAATGGCAGCTTGCGGCACCAAGGTCACGCTCACGGCTTCGGCCGCGGCGATGCGCACATTCACGAAACCGCCATCGAACAACATACGCTCGGCGTTATCAAACCGGGCGCGTAGCGCCAAAGTGCCGGTGCTGGGATCGATGCGGTTATCGCCGAAATCGATTTTGCCGACCTCGTCCAAACGGCTGCCATTGGCTAGGTTTACAAACACATCCAAATCGGGTGGCCCATCGCCTTCATGGCCGTTTTCGCGAGCTGTTTCCATGATATTGGCCAGTTGGTTTTCGCTCAGAGAGAAGGAAACGAAAATCGGCTGGTTGCGCACGATCGTGGCCAAGGGGCCGCTGGTTGGGCTTACGAGATCGCCAAGGCTGATATTGATCCGGCCGATTTGACCGTCGAAGGGCGCCCGGATCTCGGTATAGCTCAGATCCAGCTCTGCTTGTTGCACGCCAGCTTTTGCCGCCATGATCGCCGCTTCGGCGACCGATTCATTGGCCCGTGCCACATCCAACTCAGCTTGAGCGACGGCTTCGCGCTCCACCAATTGCACGCGGCGGTCGAGCTCGATCTTTGCCAGCTTTAGATCAGCCTCGGCTTTGGCCAGCTCCGCTTGGCGGGCCTGCAACGCCGCTTCAAATTGCTCTGGTTCGATCTGAAACAGCAGATCACCAGCTTTGACCTCGGCGCCATTCTCGATGACGATCTCGCGGACGAACCCGCTGACCCGCGCCACGAAATCGACTGAATCCACCGCTTCGCCGCGCCCGATGAAAACCGATTCTTCGATGATCTCATCGGAATAGGCCGCGGCGATGGACACTTTGGGTGGAGGAGCCTCGCCATCTTGGGCAAAGACCGGGGCGGTCATTGCCATCATTAAACAAAAGACCGAAACGCGAGAGGCGAGAGGCATGGAATTCTCCTAGGAAACAACCAGGCGGATAGATCGAAAAGCGTTTAACTTCTTATTCACCATGCGGATCAAACGCGCCATACCAAAGCTTATAGAATTTCCCGAGCTTGCTCGTGGAAAAACGCGTTAATCACGCATCTCGTGAAGTATATGGAAGACCAATGACCCCCCAAGCCCGCTATCAAGCTGCCATTGAGATATTGGATTCCTTGACAAATGGGGCCGCAGCCGAGCAAGTCTTGACCAGCTGGGCCCGGCGAAACCGTTTCGCGGGATCCAAAGATCGCGCCGCAATTCGCGATATTGTGTTTGACGTGTTGCGGCGCAAACGCAGCGCGGCGGCCTGGGGCGGGGGGCAATCGGGGCGGTCTTTGGTGCTGGGCCTGTGTCGGCAAACCGGGATTGCTGCAGAAGAGGTTTTCACGGGGCAGGGCTATGGCCCGGCGGTTTTGGGCGCGGCAGAGCAAGCCGCTGGCGCGGCGCCCGAGCCAGGCTCAGCGGTGGATTTGGATTGCCCAGATTGGCTTTGGCCCCATATTGAAGCCTCCCTCGCAGAGCGCGCCGCGCCGGTAATGGCGGTGCTGCGGGATCGCGCTCCGGTTTTTATCAGGGCCAATCTGGCCAGGCTGACTCGGCAGCAGGCACAAACCCTTTTGGCAGAGCAAGGCGTTATGACCCAGCCCCATGATCTCTCGCCCAGTGCGTTACGCGTTACCGAAGGGGCGCGGGCCCTGCGCCAAAGCCGGGCTTATCAAGATGGGTTGGTGGAGCTTCAAGATGCGGCCTCGCAAGCGGTGGCGGATTTGGTGCCTTTGCCGCCTGGCGGGCGCCTTTTGGATTATTGTGCCGGAGGCGGCGGTAAAAGCCTGGCTTTGGCGGCGCGTTTGCGCGGTGAGTTTTATCTTTATGATATTCAACAAGGCCGCATGCGTGATGTGCCCGCGCGGGCCAAACGGGCAGGGGCGCGGCTGACATGCATGACGGCGCGCGGGCTCGAGGCGCAGGCAAAATTTGACACGGTTCTGGCCGATGCGCCCTGTTCCGGCAGTGGCGCGTGGCGGCGCAGCCCTGAAGGAAAATGGCAGATCACTCAGGACAGGTTAACAGAGCTTTGCGCTTTGCAAGACCAGGTGCTAGAGCAAGCCGCTGGCCATGTGCGCCCGGGGGGGCATTTGGTCTATGCCACCTGTTCCATCTTGGAAGAAGAAAATGGCCTGCGTGTTCAGGCGTTTCTAAAGGCTCACCCAAATTGGCGCGCCCAGTCGCAAGATCGCTGGACGCCCTTGGACGGGGGCGATGGGTTTTTCTGCGCAGTTTTGAAAGCCCCCAGTTAAAAAAGCTCACTATAAATTGTGTGATAAATTATGCTGGCATCTTAGGGTTGATCTTAAGCCGTAGTTAACTTCGCCCATCAATTAAAGGCAGAAACAACGAACGCGAGAGGTTGAAGGCGATGCAGGGTGTGGTGCGAGCAGGGCTATTTCATGCGGTCTATGGGCCTTTTGCGCCGCGGATCGGATTACTGGCTTTGCTCGGGGGTGCGTTGGTTCTGTTGCTGTTGCTCGCGCCGCCATTTCCTGGGCGCGAGATCGGCGCGGTGATCGCCAGCGCACTATTGAGCATTTGGCTGGTTCTATCGGTGAAACGTTGGTTGGATCGTCGCCGATCCGATGCGGCAACCCAGAGCGTGATGGATTTGCTGCGGATCGATGCCACCGCTGCGGTGGTGACAGATGCAGGCGGCAAGGTCTTGGTGGCCAATCCAGTGGCCTTGAAACTTCTTCGCAATCTGGAGCTGGGCAGCAGCCTTGCTTTGGTGCTTGAGCGTTCTTTTGCAGCGCCAGGGCAGATGTTCACCGCGCTATTGATGCAGGCTCGGGCCAAAGGTCATGCTTGGCAAGATCATGGCGGGGCAGATGGGCCGCGCCGTCTAAGCGCGTTTGAGTTGGGCCCTGACAGATATGTGTGGCGCTTTGAGCGGCTTGAAACAGCCCAGCCCGAAAGTGAACACATGTCTTTGCCTGCGATCGTGCTCGATGATGGGGGGCGGCTGCTGGCGGCAAACCGGTCTTTAGAGCAATTGCTGGGGTGCCGGGTGAGCCGCCTGAGCGAAGCGATCACCGATTTGCCATTGCGGCCGGGGGATGTGCATCAGATTGCAACCAGCAGCGGCGGCACCCAAAAACGCGTGCTGACCATGGAAAGCGAGGATGGCAATTGCAGCCTCTTTTTGCTGCCTGCGGATACCGCCGGGGTTGCCGTGTCCGAGGATTGGTCGCTTTTTGATTCGATTCCCGTGCCATTGCTCAAAATCACCACTTCGGGGGAAGTGGTCCAGGCCAATAGATCGGCGCGGGAGCTGCTGGATGATCAGATGCCTTTGGGGCGGCATTTGCAAGATCTCGTGGCAGGATTGGGGCGCCCGATTCAGGATTGGCTCAGCGATGCGGCCAATGGGCGGGGGTTAAATCAGTCGGAATTCTTGCAGCTGGTGGGCGACAATCAAGAGGTGTTCATCCAGGTCACTTTGAAACCTGTTGAAGATGGCGATGGCACCGCTTTGGTCGCTGTTTTGAATGATGCCACCGAGCTGAAAACCCTTGAAGGACAATTTGTCCAAAGCCAGAAAATGCAAGCGATCGGGCAATTGGCCGGGGGGGTTGCCCATGATTTCAATAATCTTCTGACGGCTATTTCGGGCCATTGCGATCTGTTGTTGATGCGCCATGACGAGGGCGATCCCAATTATGGCGATCTGATGCAGATCCATCAAAACGCCAATCGTGCCGCCAGTCTTGTGGGGCAGCTTTTGGCCTTTTCCCGCAAGCAGACATTGCAGCCCAAAGTGATGGATCTGCGCGATGCCATGTCGGATCTGACCCATTTGCTGAACCGTTTGGTGGGGGAAAAGATCCGTTTATCCCTGCAATTGGCGCCGGATTTGCCCGCGATCCGGGCCGATAAGCGCCAGTTCGAGCAAGTGATCATGAATCTCGTGGTGAATGCGCGCGATGCGATGCCCGATGGCGGCAAGATCGAAATCTCCACGCGGTTAGAGCATCTTGATCAAGAATTGCGCCGCAACCGTGCGGTCATCCCTTGCGGGTCATATGCGGTGATTAAGGTCACCGATCATGGGCAGGGTATTTCGCCTGAGCAATTGCCCAAGATTTTCGAGCCGTTTTTCACCACCAAACGCACAGGCGAGGGCACCGGGCTGGGGCTGTCCACCGCCTATGGCATTATCAAACAAAGCGGCGGGTTTATCTTTGCCGATAGCGCATTGGAGAAGGGCTCGGTCTTCACCATCTATCTGCCCGCCCATTCAGAGGCGCAGCCCGCCGCAAAAGAACAAAAGGCGGCGGCGCGGCCATCGGCCAGTGCCAGTAAGGGCGCTGGTGTGATTTTGCTGGTGGAGGATGAAGCGCCGGTGCGGGCCTTCGCATCGCGGGCGCTGCGCCTGCGCGGCTATACTGTGCTAGAGGCCGAAAACGCTGAAGAAGCGCTGAAACGGCTCTCGGATCGCTCCTTGGATGTGGATCTATTTGTGTCGGATATGGTCATGCCCGGAATGGATGGGCCCAGTTGGGTGCGTGAGGCGTTGAAAACCCGGCCCAATACACGCGTGGTCTTTATGTCCGGTTATGCGGAAGACGCGTTATCCGATCAGCAAGCGCGCATTCCCAATTCGGTCTTCTTGCCCAAGCCGTTTTCTCTGCAAGATCTCACCGCTACGGTGCAGCAGCAGCTGCACTAGGTTTCCCCCGAAAACACTGTTCCCCAGGGGACACATCAAGGCTTTCTTAAGCCCTTCGGCGCAATTTGAAGAAAAATTGCGTTGATTGCAGGCGGGTTTCTGGTCATAGAAGTGAGAACAAGAGCAGAACAAAACTGATTATTGCCGCTTTGAGCGGGGTGTGAAACAAGGACAGGACCTATGGCTTCAAACCCATCTAATCTTCTTGATCTCGGCGGACCGCGCACAATGGACAAACAAAAAGCGCTCGATTCAGCGCTGGCACAAATCGAGCGGCAATTTGGCAAAGGCTCGATCATGAAATTGGGCCAAGCCGGGGCGGTGCAAGAGATCGAAGCGACCTCTACCGGATCACTGGGGCTGGATATTGCTCTGGGGATCGGAGGGCTGCCCAAGGGCCGGATCATAGAGATCTACGGGCCGGAAAGCTCGGGGAAAACCACGCTGACGTTGCATTGCGTGGCTGAAGAGCAGAAAAAAGGCGGGGTTTGTGCCTTTGTGGATGCTGAACACGCGCTGGATCCCCAATATGCCCGCAAGCTTGGGGTGGATTTGGATGAGCTGCTGATCTCGCAGCCCGATACAGGCGAGCAAGCGCTTGAGATCACTGACACTCTGGTGCGCTCGGGCGCGGTGAGCATGGTGGTTGTGGACAGTGTTGCGGCGCTGACCCCCAAAGCCGAGCTTGAAGGCGATATGGGCGATGCCCAAGTGGGCGCCCAGGCCCGTTTGATGAGCCAGGCCATGCGCAAATTGACCGGTTCTATCAGCCGTTCCAATTGCATGGTGATTTTCATCAACCAGATCCGCATGAAAATCGGCGTGATGTTTGGCAGCCCAGAAACCACCACCGGGGGCAATGCGCTGAAATTCTATTCCTCCGTGCGGTTGGACATTCGCCGCACCGGCGCGCTGAAGGATCGTGACGAGGTCGTGGGCAATGCCACCCGCGTGAAGATCGTCAAGAACAAGGTTGCCCCGCCCTTCAAACAGGTGGAATTCGACATCATGTATGGCGAAGGCATCTCGAAAATGGGCGAATTGCTTGATCTCGGGGTGAAAGCGGGCGTGGTGGAAAAATCCGGCTCTTGGTTCTCTTATGGGGATGAGCGGATCGGCCAGGGCCGGGAAAACGCAAAGAATTTCCTCAAGGCCAATAGTCAGATCGCCTTTGAGATCGAAGATAAGATCCGCGCGGCTCATGGTCTGGAGTTCGAAATGCCCCAAGGCGCGGCTGATCCAGATGTGCTCGAGAGCTAAGCACGCTTTATGATCTAGGATTGGCGGGATCATCCCGCCGATCCGGTGGACAGGCCGGGGCCACGCCGCTAAAGGGGGAAAACTCCCTCGTGGCGCAAGGATCTTCAGCCCGCTATGGCCAGTCTCAACGATATTCGCACCCAATTTCTCGACTATTTTGGCCGCAATGGCCATGAAGTGGTGGACAGCTCACCACTGGTGCCGCGCAATGACCCTACATTGATGTTCACCAATGCGGGCATGGTGCAGTTCAAGAATGTGTTCACCGGTATGGAGCATCGCGATTACAAACGCGCTGCCACCAGCCAGAAATGTGTGCGCGCGGGCGGTAAGCATAATGACCTGGACAATGTGGGCTACACGGCGCGCCATCACACATTCTTTGAGATGCTGGGCAATTTCAGCTTTGGCGATTATTTCAAAGAAGACGCGATCCCCTTTGCCTGGAACCTGATCACTCAGGAATTTGGTATCGCGAAGGATCGGCTGCTGGTCACGGTGTATCACACCGATGATGAGGCCGCTGATATCTGGAAAAAGGCGGCGGGCCTGCCCGATGAGCGGATCATTCGCATCCCGACCAATGATAATTTCTGGTCCATGGGGCCCACGGGGCCTTGCGGGCCTTGTACCGAGATTTTCTATGATCACGGCGATCACATCCCCGGCGGGCCTCCGGGCAGCCCAGATGAGGATGGCGACCGGTTCATCGAGATCTGGAACCTGGTTTTCATGCAGTTCGAGCAGTTTGAGGATGGTCGCCGGGAAAACTTGCCGCGCCCCTCGATCGATACGGGCATGGGGCTAGAGCGCATCGGCGCATTGCTGCAAGGCAAGCATGACAATTACGACACCGATCTGATGCGGGCGCTGATTGAGGCCTCGGCCCATGCCACCAGCGCGGATCCCGACGGGCCGGGCAAAATGCATCACCGGGTGATCGCAGATCATCTGCGCTCCACCTCGTTCCTGATTGCCGATGGGGTGATGCCTTCGAATGAAGGACGCGGCTACGTGCTGCGCCGGATCATGCGCCGGGCCATGCGTCATGCCCACCAGTTGGGGGCCGCTGATCCGCTGATGCACCGCCTTGTGCCGCAGCTTGTGGCGCAGATGGGGCAAGCCTATCCCGAGCTTGGCCGGGCTCAAGCACTGATTGAGGAAACCCTCAAGCTTGAGGAAACGCGCTTCCGCCAGACTTTGGATCGCGGATTGCGCCTGCTGGATGACGAGTTGGGCAAGCTGCCCGATGGGGCCAATTTGCCCGGCGAGGCGGCGTTTAAGCTTTATGACACTTATGGCTTCCCCCTCGATCTGACCCAGGATGCGTTGCGCGAAAAGGGGCGGGCTGTGGATGTGGCCGGCTTTGACGCGGCCATGGAAGAGCAAAAGGCCAAAGCGCGCGCCGCTTGGGCGGGCTCTGGCGAAACGGCGGATGCCACCGTTTTCTTTGATTTGGCCGAGGAACATGGCTCGACGGAGTTTCTGGGCTACGACACCGAAGTGGCGGAAGGGCAGATCCTGGCGCTGATCGCCGATGGCAAAGACCATCCGGGGGCCAATGCGGG
>JAOXSB010000160.1 GCA_025800345.1 Mangrovicoccus sp.
GGTCGGCCTGGGGCCGAGATTGAGCTGCTGGTGGATGGGCGCGTGCTGTGGCAAGGGGCGGCGGGCCCCGATGGCAGTTTCGCGGCGCTGTTTGATCTGCCTGCAAGCCCCATTGCCCGGATGCTATGGTTGCGCAGCAGCGATGAGGCGGGCGATCCGGTGCAATCCTTGGGCAATGTGATTTTGGCCCCATCATCAGAGGCGGAGCTGGCCGCGGCAAACCCCGCCGCCGGGCCAGCAGAGCCTGCGCCTGGCACGCCAAGCGCTCCGCCGGGCAACTCCAGCGCGTCCGCGCCAAACCCTGCCGCCGCGCCAGCGCCTTTGCGCAGCGATCCAGACGGGGTGCGCCCCTTGGCCCCCAGCCCTTTGGCCAGCGATCAGCCATTGGCGTTGGATTCTGTGCGCTATGGGGCCGAGGGCGAAGTGATCTTGGCCGGACGCACCGGCGGGGCCGAGGGTCAAGGCGCGCGGGATTTGTCGATTTTCCTAGATGGGCAAATGCTGAGCCGCAGCCGCGCGGTGGAGCCCGGACCTTGGCAAGCGGTGCTGCCGGATCTGCCCGCGGGGGATTACCGTTTGCGCGCGGATCTGACGGACCCGTCGGGTCAGGTGGCAGCGCGGCTGGATCTGCCCTTTCGCCGGGAAACCCCTGAACGGGTCGAGGCCGCGCGCATCGCTGCCGCGCAATCGGATCAAGCAGCGGCTGTGATCACGGTGCAGCCGGGCTTTACCCTATGGGCGATTGCGCGGGACAGCTATGGGGACGGGTTTCAATATGTCACTGTGTTCGAGGCCAATAGCGATCAGATCCGCGATCCCGATTTGATCTATCCTGGCCAGGTCTTGAGCTTGCCCGCAGCGGCGGAATAATCCGCCGCAGGTGACACAGGGCGCCGCGCGCTCTAGGTCTAAAGATCGAACCGAGAGATATTCCCACCATGATGCGCCCCCGCTCTGCCGCGCGCTCGCGCTATAGCTCTGTGGCCCCGGCGGGGGATGGCGCGCCCCAGGGCGAGGCGGATCCTTGGGCGATCATCCGCAAGCTTTCCCCCTATCTATGGCCCAAAGGCCATCTGGAGATCCGTATCCGCGTGGTATTGGCCATTGCCGCGCTGGTGATGGCCAAGCTGATCGCCGTGGCCACGCCGCTTTTGTACAAAGGCGCGGTGGATGGGCTGGCCCCGCAAGCGGGCAGCGATCCGGCGCTGATGCTGGGGCTGGGGGCCGTGGGGCTGACCGTGGCCTATGGCGGGGCGCGGGTGGCCATGGTGGGGTTTCAGCAGCTGCGCGATGTGATCTTTGCCAAGGTCGGGCAGCGGGCGCTGCGGGCGGTGGGGCTGGATGTGTTTCGCCATATCCACCGCATGTCCTTGCGCTATCATATCACCCGCAAAACCGGCGGGCTGAGCCGGATCATGGAACGCGGCGTGAAGGGCGTGTCGTTCTTGCTGCGGTTTTTGCTGTTTTCCATCGGGCCGCTGATCCTAGAGCTGCTGATGATCGCGGCGGTTCTGACGACGCTGTTTGATGCCTGGTATCTGGCGGTGGTGCTGGTCACGATCCTGGCCTATGCGCTGTTTACCTTTCGCGTCACCGAATGGCGGGTGGGGATCCGCCGCGAGATGATCGCCCAGGACAATGAGGCTCATCAACGGGCCATCGATAGTTTGCTCAATTTCGAGACGGTGAAATATTTCGGGGCCGAGGCGCGAGAGGCGGCGCGCTATGACCGCTCTATGGCGGGTTATGAGGATGCGGCGCTGCGCACCTCTTATTCCCTCTCGGCGCTGAATTTCGGGCAATCGCTGATCATCACCGCCGGGTTGATTGCGGTGATGGTGATGGCCGCCCTAGGGGTGCAGCGCGGCGATATGAGCGTGGGCGATTTCGTCATGGTCAACGCCTATATGATCCAGATCACCATGCCGCTGAACCTGCTGGGATCGGTCTATCGCGAGATGCGCCAGGCTTTGGTGGATATGGGCGAGATGTTTGCCCTGCTCGAAGAGCCCTTGGAGATCGCCGATAAACCCGGGGCGGCGGCTTTGCAGGTGCGCGCCGGTCAGATCGCGTTTCGCGATGTGGTGTTCGGCTATGAGCCCGCGCGGCCGATTTTGAAAGGCATCAGCTTTGCGGTGCCGCCAGGCGGGTCATTGGCCATTGTCGGAGCCTCGGGCGCGGGCAAATCCACCATCGGGCGGCTGTTGTTTCGGTTCTATGATGTGCGCGGCGGGGCGGTGGAGATCGATGGGCAAGATCTGCGCGATGTCACTCAAGACAGTCTGCATGAGGCCATCGGGATCGTGCCCCAAGACACGGTGCTGTTCAATGACAGCTTGCACTACAATATCGCTTATGGGCGGCCCGAGGCCAGCCAGGCCGAGATCGAGGCCGCGGCCAAAGCGGCGCAATTGCACGGGTTCATCACCAGCTTGCCCGAGGGTTATGACACCCAAGTGGGCGAGCGTGGGTTGAAATTATCGGGCGGGGAAAAACAGCGGGTGGGCATTGCCCGCACTTTGCTGAAAAACCCGCCCATCGTGCTGTTGGACGAGGCCACCAGCGCCTTGGACAGCGAGACCGAGCGCGAGATCCAAGGGGCGTTGAGCGCCATGGGCAAGGGGCGCTCGGTGCTGATGATCGCCCATCGGCTGTCCACCATCACCGAGGCCGATCAGATCATCGTGCTAGAGCAAGGCGAGATCGTCGAGCGCGGCACCCATGGGGCGCTGCTGGCGCGCGGTGGGCGCTATGAGGCCCTGTGGCGGGCCCAGCAGGACAGCGCCTAAGCGCTCGGGTGGCCCCGCTGGGCCATGGCGCTGGGATCATTCGGCGGCGCGCAAGGGCGCATTGCCGGGCCGTTCCCCCGCGGGGCGGTCAATCTCGGGAAATTGAGTGTCTTCCCACAAGATCACAGGCACACGAGCTTTGCGGGCCTGGCGATGCAGCACCCAATCTTGCGCCAATCGAGAGCTGCGCCCGGCGGTGAGCCGCGCGAAAAACCGCCCCAAGGCCAGAACATATGTGCTGGCCCAGACCCGCAGCGCCAGCATCGATGGGGTAAAGACCAGCGTCAGCACTGTGGCGGTGCCCAGGCCAAACACCACCGCCGTGGCAAGCTGTTTCCACCACAGTGCTGTGGGGCTGTTGATCGAAGATCCCCCATCCACAAAATTCAGCGACAGGCCGAACATCATCGGGGTGAGCCCGGCCATGGTGGTCAGCGTGGTCAGCAGCACCGGGCGCAGCCGGGTTTCAGCGGTGCGGGTGATCGCTTCGAGCCGGGGCATATAGCGGCTATATTCCTGATAGGTGTCGATCAGAACGATATTGTTATTCACCACAATCCCGGCCAGGGCCACGATCCCGGTGCCGGTCATGATGATCGAAAACGGTTGGTTCATCACCAACATGCCGATCATCACCCCAGCGGTAGAAAGCACCACCGCCAGCAGCACCAGCACGGAGTTATAGAAACTGTTGAACTGGGCCAGCAGGATGATGAACATCAGCCCCAGTGCCCCGGCAAAGGCCGATTGCAAGAACGCGGCGCTTTCGGCCTGTTCTTCTTGATCGCCCGTCCATTCCCAGCTGAGCCCCTGGGGCAGCGCCGCTTCGGTTTCCAGCCATTCTGTCAGATAGGCGATGCGTTCATTGGCATTCACCCCGTCATCCACATCGGCTTTCATATCGAAAAACCGGCTTTGATCGATCCGGTCGATCTTGGCCAATTTCGGCACGGGTTTCATGGAGATGAAATTCGACAAAGGCACCAGCCCGTCCCGGGTGCGCACTTTGAGCGTGTTCAGCGTGGCCAGCACCCGGTCTTGCTGAGGGAAGCGCACGCGGATGTCGATTTCCTCATCAGAGCTGTCCACCCGCATGGTATCGAGCAAAATCCCGCGGGTGATCAGCTGCACCATGGCGCCCACTGTGGCCACATCGGCCCCATAGCGCCCGGCTTTTTCCACATCCACGTCAATTTCAAAATCAATGCCGGGCAGAGGGCGGGTGTCTTCGAGATCGATCAAGCCAGAGGTGGCGCGAAATTTCTCTGAGACGATGTCGATCCCTTCATAGAGCTTGGCGAAATCATCGCTTTTCAGGCGCAGATGCACCGGCTTGCCCTGGGCCGGGCCGCGGGCCAGATCGGTCACTTCGGTATAGATGCCTGGGATTTTATCAAGCTCTGCTTGGAGATCGGCCAGAACCGTATCGCCATCAAATTCCGCGGCCACGCGATCTTTCAAAAACAAGCGCTGCCAGAAACTGCCCTCATTGGCCACGCGGGGCCGTTCATCCCAGCGGATGGTTTCAAATTGCACCTGGGCGATGGTGTCCACCGGAGAGGTGCTGCCGATCTGGCCCGCCAGCCCGCCTTCGCCGGCAAAGGCAAAAACGCTGGTGACCCCAGGATGGGCCAGAACGACCTGTTCGACCTGGCGCATGATGCGATCTTTGTCATCAAGCGAAAGATTGCCCCGCGCCCGCACATAGACAATCGCTTGTTCGGGCTCGCTATCGACGAAAAACTCCACCCCGTTATTGTTCTTGCCGAAATACAGGAATGTGGAGATCACAAAGCCGATCACCAGCGCCACAGTGAGCAAAGGCGTGATCGGGTTGCCGGTGATGAATTTGATCACCCGGCCAAAGGCGCTGCGGCGATGGGTGCGGATGGGCTGTTCCGGAGGCAGGGGTTTGAGACTGCCCAAAGTGATAGAAGTGGCAAAGGAGGCCAGCAAAAACAGCACGATCCCCAACAGGCCTTGCCCGCGCAGCACCAAGAGCGCGCCGAAAAACAGCGCCCCCAGCGCCGCCAGAGATAGGGCCAAGCGCAGGGCCATGGGGGTTTCATGCAGATGGGTGGCGATATTGTTAAAGCTGCGCACCATGCGCCCGCTAACCCCGCCCATCACCGGCAGATAGATCAGCGCCACCACCAGCGAAGCCGAGAGCACGAACATCAGCGTGACCGGCAACATGCCCATAAACTCGCCCGGAATACCGGGCCAGAACAACATGGGCAAAAAGGCGCAAAGCGTCGTCGCGGTGGAGGAGATGATGGGCCAGAACATGCGTTTGGCGGCTTCGGTATAGGCATGCATGGGCCCCGAGCCATGGCGGATGCGCCGATCGGCATATTCCACCACCACAATCGCCCCATCCACCAAGATCCCCACCGCCAAGATCAGGCCGAACATCACAATGTTCGAGATCGCCACCCCCATCAGCGCCAGCAGGGCAAAACACAGCAGGAAGGATGTGGGAATGGCAAACCCCACCAGCAGCGACGAGCGAATGCCCAAGGAGGCCAGCACCACGATCATCACCAGGGCAATGGCGGTGAGCACCGAGGATTCGAGCTGATTGACCATGCTTTCCACGGTGAAGGATTGGTCATTGGAGGTGCCAATTTCGAGCGTATAGCGCAGCTCTTGCGGCCATTCCTGAGAGATCTCTTCCACCAGGGCGCGCACTTCATTGGCGGTGTCGATCAGGTTAAAGCCTTTGCGTTTAACCACTTGCAGGGCCACGGTGGGCGCACCATCAAAGCGGGCGGTGCCTTCGCGATCTTCAAAGGTCAGGCGAATATCGGCCAGATCCGACAAGGTGATCACCCGATCGCCATTGACCTTTACCGGCAGGGCAAAAATATCGGTGGTGGTGGCAAAGGAGGCGGGGATTTTGACGGAGAATGTTCCGGTGGGGCTTTTGATCTCGCCTGCGGCGATGAGCTGGTTGTTATTGACCACCGCGGTGATCAGTTCGGCGGCGGTGACATTATAAGATTCCATGCGCAGCGGGTCGATGATCACCTCGACCATTTCATCGCGATGGCCCGCGAGTGGCGCTTCGAGCACCGCATCAACCGCTTCGATCTCGTCTTGCAGATCCTTAGCGATGCGCAGCATGGTGCGTTCGGGCAGGCTGCCGGTCAGGTTCACGATGATGATCGGGAATTCGGAGAAATTTAGCTCGTTGATCGAGTAATTCTCGGCCCCTTCGGGGAATTTCCCCTCAGCGGTGTTCATGGCATCGCGCACATCGGCCATGATGCGGGTTTTGTCCCAGCCAAATTCAAATTCCAGCGCCACCCCCGCATAGCCTTCGGCGGCGGTGCCATGGAGCGCTTTGAGCCCATCGAGATCGGAAAATTCCAGCTCCATGGGTTTGACCAGAAGCTTTTCGCTATCCTCGGCGGAAATCCCTGGAAACGGGACCGAAACAAACAGCGCAGGCACTTCGATATCGGGCTCGCCCTCTTTGGGCAGAACCGAATAGGCATAGCCGCCAATGAGCAGGGAAAGCGCAATAAAGGCCACGATCATGCGCGAGCGCGCGCTGGCCCAATCGACGATGCCGGTCATTGGCGAGGCTCCTCAATCACTGGGTTCACGGTGACGCCATTGGTGACATATTCTTGGCCGACGGTGATGACCGTGGCGCGATCGGGCAGGCCGGTGACCCAAATCCCATCGCTGGTATCGCGCACGATGCTCACCGGGGCGAAGCCGACTTTGTTTTCCGCCTCGACAATGCGCAGCCCCATGGTGCCGTTATTGTCCAGCGTCAGGGCCGATTGCGGGATCAGATGCGCCGAGACCCCAGCCGCGGCGATGGCGATATCGGCCGATTGCCCATCGCGGATCGCCAGATCTTCATTGGGCACGGCGATCTCGACCCGGAAAGTGCGGGTTTCGGGATCTGCGGAGCGCGACAGGAAAGTGACCTTGCCCGCCACGGTGGTGCCATTGGCCAAACGCGCGGTGGCCGGGGCACCCAGGCTAACCGCTTCGACCGAGATTTCCGGCAAGAACCCCACCAATTTGATCGGGTTGAGTTGCAGCACCGTGGCGCAGGGCGCGCCCGGCTGCAGCAAGCTGCCCAGCTCGGCCGCATCGCTTTCCAACAGACCGTCAAAAGGCGCCTTGATTTCCAACCGGTTGATCTCGGTTTGGGCGCGGTCAATGCCTGCGGCGGCGGCTTCGAGATTGGCCCGGGCCGATACTTTGCGGGTTTCCGAGGCAAAACCGCCCTCGGCCAAGCGCTCTGCGGCGGTGTTTTCAATCTGGGCTTCGGCCAAACGCGCTTGGGCTTCGACCAATTGGGCGGGCAGGGTGCCGGGATCAATCGCGCATAAAATATCCCCCCGGGCCACGAAAACGCCTTTGCGCAGGGGCTCTGAGATCACCAAGCCCGACGCTTGCGAGCGCACTTCAACCTGGCGGGCCGCTTCGGTCTGACCGCGGAGAATCACCGCATTGTCCACCGCCCGGGCCTGGGAGGCGATGGCCATGACCGAAAACACCCCAGGGCTTTGCGCCGCGGGGCTGCTGGTGGGCTCGGTTTGGGTTTGCGCGGCTTGAGGGGCTGTATCGGGGCCGCTTGTGGCCAAGGACAGCAGCCAATCGCGTTCAAACACCATCACATAAAGCAATGCAGCGGTGAGCAGGGCGATGATCACGGGCACAGGTTTCATTGGGCTACCACTTGCTTTAGGTCGGTCTATAATCGGTGTGCATTAGAGCGTATTTCGGGCGAAAGACGACAGGAAAAACTGAACCGATTGGTTTAGATTAGATATTCTTGCCAAAACTTCAAGTCATCCGCGTTTTTTGACATATATGCATTGCGCTTTGGCCCTGCGACTGGCCTTGGCAAACAAACGCGCTTCAAGCTATGAGAGCCCGGTGCCGAGGGAGTGGCTGCGTGAGCAATACAGACAGTTTTATCGAAGAAGTCACCGAAGAAGTTCGCAAAGATCGGTTAAATGCGCTGGTGCGGCGCTATGGCTGGATTGCGGTAGCGGTTGTGATCGCCATTGTCGGGGCCGCAGGTGCCTGGGAATGGCGCAAAGCCCAGGACAAAGCGGCGGCGCAGGCCCTTGGCGATGATATTCTGACCGCGCTTGAGCTTTCTGATCCAGCGGCCCGGGTGACGGCCCTGGAAAGCGTGAGCGCCACGGGCGATGCCTTTGCCTTGCGCCAGCTTGTGGCGGTGGCGGAAACGCCGGTCAGCGATCCGGCCCAAGCGGAACGTTTGCTGCGCTCGGTGATCGAGGATGAAAGCGTCTCGCCGCTTTACCGGGATCTGGCGACGCTGCGCCTGAGCATGGTGCCCGATGTGGCGATCTTATCGGAAGACCGTTTGGCCCTGCTAGAGCCTTTGACCGTCCCGGGCGGGGCGTTTCGCCTGAGCGCATTGGAGCAAAAGGCTTTGGTCCATGTGGAGCGCGGCGAAAGCGATCTTGCGCTGCAAGATTTGGTGATTTTGCGTGATGATGTGGAAAGCTCGGCCGCCATGCGTGATCGTGCCGCGCAATTGATTGTGGCCCTTGGCGGTCTGCCTGACGAAGAGTAAGCGCATGACCCATTCCGTGCTATTTCCGAAATTCTCTGCGCGTTTCCCTGCCTTCCCGGCGCGCACGCGCCTGTCCTTGGTCGGTTTGGCCTTGTCTGCGGCGTTATTGGCAGGCTGCACTGAGCCCGAGCTGGTGCTTGATGGGGATCGGTTTGATCCGCGCGACACGGCGGCGGCCTCGGCTGCGGCTGCGGCGGCGGCCGAAGCGGGGAAGCCGCCCACCCCAGGACAGGAACAGCCAAGCAAAATTCCGGCACGGGAGTATCAAGTCTTGGGCGAAGCGCGGGGGATTTCCTTGCCCGCGGCGCGCGCCAATAGCGACTGGACCCATCGCCATGGCACCGCATCCCATGCGATCACCCATCCGGCCTTGGGCAGCAATCTCAAGCAAATCTGGCAACGTTCTGTTGGCAAAGCCGGGGTGCGCCGGGTGCGGATCACCGCAGATCCGGTGATTTCCGGCGGGCGGATTTTCACCCTGGATGCGGTGGGCGAAGTGCGCGCCCATTCCACTGGGGGGGATTTGCTGTGGAGCGCCAATTTGGTGCCGGGCAATGAACGGGCTGGCGAAGGCTCTGGCGGCGGGCTCGCGGTTGAGGGCGATACGCTTTATGTGAGCACGGGCTATGGCAATCTGCACGCGCTGGATGTGAGCAATGGCGGGCAACGCTGGGTGCAGCGTTTGCGGGCTTTGGCCTCGGGCGCGCCCACGGTCTATGGTGGGTTGGTCTATTTGACCACCCGCGATGGGTTCGGCTGGGCGATTGAGACCAAAACCGGCCGGGTGCGCTGGCAATCGGAAGGCTCGCCCACCACCACTGTGACCATGCCGGGCTCGGCCCCGGCTGTGGCCGGGCGCGCGGTGTATTTCCCCTTTGGTTCGAGCGAATTGGCGGCGGTGTTGCGGCAAAGCGGGGTGCGGCTGTGGTCCACCACCGTCTCTGGCGTGCGCACGGGCCGGGCCTATGCCACGGTGCAAGACATCTCGGGCGATCCTGTGATCGTGGGCAACACGCTTTACACCGGCAATCCCGGCGGGCGCACCGTGGCCATTGATGCGGTTTCTGGCGAGCGGCTTTGGACCGCGACCGAGGGCACTATGGGCGCGGTTTGGCCCGCGGGCGGGTCGCTGTTTATGGTCACCGATCAGGCCGAGCTGATGCGTCTTGATGCGAAAACCGGGGTGCCGATCTGGACCGGGTCGCTGCCTTTCTATCAAAAAGAAAGCCTGAAGCGGCGCAAAGCAGTGTATGCCCATTATGGCCCGATCCTGGCCGGGGGGCGGTTGATCGTGGCCTCCAGTGACGGGATGCTGCGGGAGATGAGCCCGCAAAGCGGCGCGCTGCTCCGTGTGACAGATATGGGCCGCCCAGCAGCGGTAAATCCAGTTGTGGCCGGACAGACCCTTTACATCGTCACCGATGACGGGCAATTGCGGGCCTTTCGCTAAGCGGGCAAGGGGCCCGCAGCCCCGGAGAGCGTTATGAGCTTTACCCTTGCCATTGTCGGACGGCCCAATGTGGGCAAATCGACCTTGTTCAACCGTTTGGTGGGCAAGCGCTTGGCCTTGGTCGATGACCAGCCTGGCGTGACCCGCGATCTGCGTGAAGGCGCGGCGCGGCTGGGGGATCTGCGTTTCACCGTGATCGACACCGCCGGGCTGGAAAACGCCACCGATGACAGTCTGCCCGCGCGGATGCGGCGCTTGACCGAACAAGCGGTGGATATGGCCGATATTTGCCTGTTCCTGGTGGATGCCCGCGCCGGTATTCTGCCCGATGACGAAGTGTTCGCCGATATTCTGCGCCGCCGGGCCAAACATGTGATTTTGGCCGCCAATAAGGCCGAAGGCCAAGCGGGCGAGGCCGGGTTGCTGGAAGCCTATGCTTTGGGCCTGGGCGAGCCGGTGGGGATCTCGGCGGAACATGGCGAGGGCATGGCGGATCTGCATGCCAGCTTGATGCCTTATGCCGATGAGATGGCCGCGAAAGCCGCCGCGCAAGAGGCGCCGCTCACCGATTTGGATGTGGATGATGAGGGCGAGGCCGCAGCCGTGCCCGAACGGGCGCTGCAAGTGGCGGTGGTTGGGCGGCCCAATGCGGGCAAATCCACCCTGATCAATGCCATTATCGGCGAGGATCGTTTGCTCACCGGGCCCGAGGCGGGCATCACCCGCGATGCGATCTCCGTGACCACCCAATGGGGCGGGCGCGAGATGCGCATCTTTGACACTGCTGGGATGCGCAAAAAAGCCAAAGTGCAAGATAAGGTGGAAAAGCTTTCTGTGGCCGATGGGCTGCGGGCGGTCACCTTTGCCGAGGTGGTCGTGGTGCTGCTGGATGCGGCGATCCCCTTTGAGCAGCAGGATCTGCGGATTGCCGATTTGGCCGAGCGCGAAGGCCGCGCAGTGGTGATCGGGGTCAATAAATGGGATCTGGAAGATGATCGCCAAGGCAAGCTGCGTGAGTTGATCGAACAGTTTGAACGGCTCTTGCCGCAATTGCGCGGTGCGCCTTTGGTAACGCTCTCGGCGAAAACCGGGCGCGGGCTGGATCGGCTCCATGGGGCGATACTGAAAGCCCATGAGGTTTGGAACCGCCGGATCAGCACCGCCCATCTGAACCGCTGGCTCACTGGGATGCTGGAGGCGCATCCGCCCCCCGCACCGGGCGGGCGCCGGATCAAGCTGCGCTATATGACCCAGGTCAAGACCCGCCCGCCAGCCTTTGTGGCCATGTGTTCCCATCCTGACAAGCTGCCAGAGAGCTATAAACGCTATCTGATCAACGGGTTGCGCGATGATTTTGACATGCCGGGCACGCCGATCCGCCTAACCTTCCGCAGCCAGGCCGATAAGAACCCTTATAAGGATCGTAAGAAATCCACCCCCTCACGCTTGCGCAAGCATTTGGGCAAGGGCTCTTACACCCGCGATTAAGGGCGCGCCGGGCCTTACAGCAGGCCCGGCAGCCACAGCACGATCCCGGGAAAGGCGATCAGCACCGCCACGGTGATCACATCGGCCACGAAAAACGGCGAGGCGCCGCGGAACACATCCTGCACGGTGATGGGCAGCTTGCTGTCTTGGGCCACCCCCGCCACCACAAAGCAGTTCAACCCGATGGGCGGGGTGATCAAACACAGCTCGGCCATTTTCACCACGATGATCCCGAACCAGATGGCGCATTCTTCCGAGGTCATGCCCAAGGCGCTGGCCTCGCGGGTCACATCTGGCCCGCCATTGAGAGCAATCACTGCGGGAAAGGTCACCGGCAAGGTCAGGATCAGCATGCCGATCGCATCCATGAACATGCCCAGCACCACATAGGCCCCCAGGATCGCCAGTAAGATCAGCATCGCCGGTTGATCCAGGCTGCTGATCCAGGCGGCAAAGGCGTCGGGCAATTTGGCAAAGCCCAGAAACCGCACATAGATCAGCACGCCCCAGATCATGGTGAAGATCATCACCGTAAGCTTGGCCGCTTCCATCAAGGCGCCGCGCAGCTGGTTCCAGCGCATGCCTTTCCACAGGGCCATGAGCAGCACCACAAATGCCCCAAGCGCCCCGGCCTCGGTGGGCGTGGCCCAGCCGAAATAGATGGAATAGACGATGATAAAAACCACCAGAAGGATCGGCATGGCCCCGGGAAGAGCGGCAAAGCGCTGTGTCCAGGTATAGCCGCGCACCGGGGGGCCGAGTGCCGGTTTGACCCGCGCCAGCCCCACCACCAGCGCCCCATAGATCAAGGCCGAGACCGCCCCGGGCAAGAACCCGGCCAGCAACAGCTTGCCCACCGATTGCTCGACGATGATGGCATAGATCACCAGAATGGCCGAGGGCGGGATCAGCGAGGCCAAGGTGCCGCCCGCGGCCACGACGCCGGCGGCAAAGCGTTTGTCATAGCCGATCTTGAGCATTTCCGGGATGGCGATGCGGGCAAAGACCGCTGATGTGGCCACTGACGCTCCAGAGACTGCGGCAAAACCTGCGGTGGCAAAAACCGTGGCCACCCCCAGCCCGCCCGGCATCCAGCCGAGCCAGCGTTTGGCGGCCTCGAATAAATACCCGGTCAGCCCCGCATAATAGGCCAGATAGCCAATCACGATGAATGTGGGGATCAGCGAGAGCGCATAGGTGGTGCTTTTGGAATGGGGGATCTGACCCGTCAGCTTCATGGCTGTGATCAGCCCGCGATCAAAGCCCTGTTTTTGCATGAAAAACAGACATAGCCCCAAAAAGCCGATAAAGGCCGTGGCAAAGGCCACCCGCACCCCCATGATCACCAACACGATCAGCGCCCCCGAGAGCCAGAGCGAGAGGGTAAACACATCCATCCCTGCCAGCAGGGCTTTCATATCAATCAGATTATCCATCAACGCTCTCGGCTTCGCGCGCGGCTTGCTCGCTGGCGCTTTCGGGCAGGGGCAGGGCGACCGGGCGGACATCGCCCCGGCGCAGGGCCCTTGCATAGCCCCAGATTTGCAGCGCCAGGCGGATCCAGAGCACGGCCAAGGCAAAGGGCACGATCAGCTTGGCAGGCCATAGCGGCAGGGCGATATCGATGGAGCTGTCCCGGCTCCAGAGCGGGGCGTTCCAATCAAAGCTGCGGGACATATGAAACCAGCTGCCATAGATCAGCGCGGTGCAAAGCAGCCACATGAGCAGGGCCGAGATCAGCTCTACCGCCCAAAGCCAGCGCCCGCGCAGCGCCCCCACGAACAGATCCATGCGGATATGCCCGCCCTCGCGCTGGCAATAGGCCAGGCCAAGAAAGGCGAAAACAGCCATGAATTGCTCGGTCCAATCCACATAGCCCGGCACGGGCGCGCCCAGAAATTTCCGGGCCAGCACATTATAGACTGCCAAAAGCACCAGGGCGAAGATCACCAGCCCCGAGATCAAGCTCAGGCTGCTTTCCACCCGAAACCAGGCCCGGTCCCATCGCGACAGGGCGCTGTCATCGCTCAATACCGCAGAGCCGCCACTCATACGCTACCCCCTAAAAAAGAAAGGCCCCAGCATCTGCCGGGGCCAGGAGATCTCAGTTGCTGGCGCGGGTCTCGGCCAGGGTGCTTTGCACCAGATCATAGAGCTCTTGGCCGGGCAGGCCCTGGGCATCCATATCGGCGATCCATTGCGCGGTGATCGGTGTGGCAGCGATCTCGCGGAATTTTTCAAGCTCGGCCTCGGGCAGAGTGACCTTTTCCACGCCGCGTTCGGTCAGGATGCCTTCCCATTTCTCGATCAGAGCACCGTAATTTTCCAGGTAATGGGCGATGGCTTCATCAACGCTTTCATCCAAGGCGGCGCGATGGGCTTCGGGCAGGGCGTCATAAGCATCGATATTGACCACCACCGGGCAATTCACCGTGCCGGGATTGAGGTTTTCCGTCCACCAGGTGGCGATATCGATGGTGCGGAAGGACAAATGCGCATGTTGGGCAAAGGCGGCAGTGTCGATCACCCCTGATTCCATCGCGTTATAGACTTCGGTGGCCGTCATAGAGGTGGGCACCGCGCCCACCGCTTCAAAGGCCGCGCCGATGCCGCCGGTGGCGCGCACACGCATGCCGTCAAATTCGGCCAGGCTGGCGCGCGGATCGCCAGCGCCTGCGATATTATATTGCGGCATAGGCGAGGTCATAAGCAGTTTCGCGTTCCAGCGCCCCAGATCCTCGGCCACTGCCGGATGGCCATAGACCGCATGGCTCACCGCCACTTCTTCTTCCAAGGTTTCCACCCCCAAGAAGGGCAGTTCGAGCACGGTGATGGTGGGGTTTTTGTCCCGGTGATACCCGGCGCAAAACTGGGCCATCTCAAAGGCTCCGATGGAGATCCCATCTAGGTTTTCGCGGTTCTTGCTGAGGCCGCCATAGGAAATGCTTAAGGTGAATTCGCCGCCGGTTTTCTCAGAGACCAGCTCGGCCAGTTTCTCCACATGTTCCGTAAAGGCGCGGCGCTTGCCCCAAAGGGATACATTCCAATCAGTCGCCCCTGCCTCGGCGGCAAAGCCCGTGGCGACCGCCGCAATCGTGAGGCTTTTCAAAAACGGTTTCATCGGCTCCTCCCAGGCCTATTTGGGAAGATAGCTTACGCAAGCAATTGATCGGGTCTAGGAAAAAATTCGGGCCTGTCCGGTATTTATCGGGCAAGCCTTGGCGAAAGGTCAGCGAATGGGCGCGAAAAGCGCATCCTCCATCTTGCAATCGCGCACCGCATCGGGGCCGCAATAGCGCGGCACCAGGGATTTGCTCAGACAAATACGCACTTCGGCGATTTGCCCGCTTTTGCAGGTCACTGTCAGCATATCGGGTTTCAGATCCGGGTTGGCCTTAAGAAACGCTTCTTCGATCACTGAGGCGGGCAAGGCCACTTGGCGGTCCAAACGGCGCAGCACCTTTGGGCGATTGACCGTTTCATAGGCCTCGCGGCTGAGCGCCAGATAGGCCTCGCCATCCAGCCCCGAGCAGCGCCCATGTTTGCGCCATTGATATTTGGCTTGGTGATCAGCGCCCATGATATCGGCCATGGCGCGGGCGCTATGGCGGCTGGGTCCATATTGATCGGTGGGGCAGTCTTTGGGATAGCCGCGCTCATATTGTGGCCATAGCCCATGCAGCACCCAGCCCAGATCGCGAGCCGGGTCGCATTGCTCGGCATCGCGGGCATCGCCTTCGCGGGCGCACCAATTGGGGCTCCAGGAGAGGGCCAAAACATAGTAATCAAATCGTCCGGCCACATCCTCGGCCCGGGCCGCTATGGCCAAAAATGCCGCGCAAATCGCGCTTGCGGCAAGAATCCATCGCATCTTTCGCTTCCCTCTGGTGCTTTGAGCGCTTATATACCGGCTCACTCTTCCACAAAACGAAGATTGCGCCGGCCCGGCGCGGCCGATTTCCCGGCGCAGGCGTAGTCCGTCCCGCCGCAAGATGAACAGGAGACGCAGGATGCAAGGCAAGCCGCTTATGGCGAAGGCGACCGCTGTTTGGCTGGTCGACAACACCACGCTCAGCTTTAAGCAGATCGCTGATTTTTGCGGGCTGCATGAGCTTGAAGTGCAAGGCATTGCCGATGGTGATGTGGCCACTGGTGTGAAGGGCTTTGACCCGATTGCCAATAATCAGCTCGAAGCGATCGAGATCGAAAAGGGGCAGGAAAGCCCGCTTTACAAGCTGAAGCTGAAGTTTAACCCGGCCTCTGTGGGTGAAGAAAAACGCCGCGGGCCGCGCTATACGCCGCTGAGCAAACGCCAAGACCGCCCGGCCTCGATCCTGTGGTTGGTGAAGTTCCACCCCGAGCTGGCCGATGCGCAGATCGCCAAATTGATCGGCACCACCAAGCCGACCATTCAAGCGATCCGCGAGCGCACCCATTGGAATATCGCCAATATCCAGCCCATCGATCCGGTGGCTTTGGGGCTTTGCAAGCAATCCGAGCTTGATGCGGCCGTGCAAAAAGCCGCTGAGCGCAAAGCCCGCGAAGGCGAGGTCATGTCCGATGATGAGCGCCGCAAGCTCGTCTCCACCGAGCAATCGCTGCATATGGAGACCGAGCCGCGCATGCCGTCTTCGATCTCGGGGCTGGAAACCTTTTCACTCAGCGATGAGGAGAAAGACGAGGATGACAGCGACGAAAGCACCTTGGTGGATGCGGATAGTTTCTTCAATCTGCCCGCCTCCTCTGGGGATGAAGACGAACAGCCCTGATCGGGGCAAGGCAAGATGGGGTCTGGCGGCGCTGCTGCCAGCCCTGGCCCTAGCTGCGGGCTGCACCGAGCAAAGCGGCGATTTATGCGGCTCGCAAGATTGGCGGGCTGTGGGCTATACCGATGGGGCGCAGGGCGATGCCCGTTATAGCCGCTATGGCAGTTGCCCCGGCTTTGATCAGCGGGCCTGGCAGGCCGGGTATCTGGACGGGCTGCCCAATTACTGCACCGAGGCCCGGATTTATCGCGACGCCCGAGCGGGCCTGTCCTTTCCCAAGATTTGCGCGCCCATGGAAGCGCAACTGGCCGCGGCCCATGCCCATGGGGCCCGCTATTGGGATTTGACCCAAGAGATGTGGATTTTAGAGCGGCGCTCGCGGGATGATTTCCCCTTTAGCCGCCAATTGGCCCGGTCCTCGCAATATGAGGCGCTGCGCCGGGAGCGGGCGCTTTATTCCCGCTGGCCGCCTTAAAGGGGATAGGGGTAGGTAGGTAAGTGCCGTTCCGCCCCCATGGGGCGGCGCTATCTGCGGGGTTAAACCCCTTTGCGGGCCAACATGGCGGCGGTGATGGTGCCATCATCAAGATAATCCAGCTCGCCGCCCACGGGCACGCCCTGGGCCAGAGAGCTTACCATCACCCCATCTTCGATCATATCAGCGATATAATGGGCGGTGGTTTGGCCATCGACCGTGGCATTGAGCGCTAAGATCACTTCTTCGACCTCTTCGCTTTCCAGCCGTTGGATCAGCCGGGGCAAGCCCAGCTCATCGGGGCCACGATCTTCTAGGGCCGATAGCGTGCCACCCAGCACATGATAGCGCCCTTGAAACACATGCGAGCGTTCCATGGCCCAAAGATCTGCCACATCTTCGACCACGCAGATCGTGCCATTTTGGCGGCGCGGGTCGCGGCAAATCTCGCACAGATCATCAGTGGCCACATTGCCGCAATTCACGCAATTGCGCGCGGTCTGCGCCACTTCGGAAAGCGCATCGGCCAGCGGGATCAGCAGCAGCGCGCGTTTGCGGATCATGTATAGAACCGCACGCCGCGCGGAGCGGGGGCCGAGCCCCGGCAGCTTTGCCATCAGCGTGATCAACCGATCAATGGCGCTATCGGGCCCGGCCATGGATCAGCCCCTTAGAAGGGCATCTTCATATCTGCGGGCAGACCGAGGCTTTCGGTCATTTTGCGCATCTCATCTTGGCTGCGCTCGGCGGCTTTGCTTTGGGCGTCCTTAATGGCTGCCAGGATCAGGTCTTCGACCATTTCCTTATCATCGCCATTGAAGATCGAGGGGTCGATATCCAACCCGGTGAGTTCGCCTTTGGCGGTGGCGCGCGCTTTGACCAGGCCAGCGCCGCTTTCACCGATCACGACAATGCGCCCCAGCTCTTCTTGCATCTCGGCCATTTTGCCTTGCATCTCTTGGGCGGCTTTCATCATCTTGCCCATATCGCCCAGGCTGCCAAGTCCTTTAAGCATCAGGTTTTTCCTTCTGTTAATCGTCTTCGAACGGGTCCCACCCGTCGTCATTTGCATCTTGCGCCGCCAGTGAGGCCGCAGCGGCCTCGGCGGCGATTTCCTCGGGGGTACGCAGATTGGTGACCTTCGCACCGGGGAAGGCGGCGATCACCGCGCTGACCAATGGATGCGCGCTGGCGCGGGCATGGCGTTCAGAGGTCTCGCGGGCGCGGGTTTCCGAGACGGTTTCCACCTTGGCCTCAGCGGCGCAGACAATCACCGCCCAACGGGCGCCTGTCCAGGCCTCAAGCCGGTTGCGCAGATTTTGCGCCAGATCCGCTGGCGCATTGCCATCGGAGTGAAATTCGATCCGTCCGGGCCGATAGGAGATCAAGCGGATATGATCCTCGACCTCGATCAGCAATTTCATATCGCGCCGGGTGCGGATCAGCGAGATCACCGAGGCAAAGCTTGGATAGGCGGCCAGCGGGTCCACGGCTTGGGCTTTGGGCGCAAGAGCCAGGCTGGCCCGGGGGCCGCCGCCTGCGGGGGGGCGTGGGGTTTCGTGAAAGCCTTGGGCCGCTGCGTTTTGGTTCGGAGCGCCAGATCCTTGGGGCGCGCCGGCCGGGCCATTGTCCGGGCTATAGCCGCCGGGCTGGGGTGCGGTTGGTGCCGGTTCGCTTTGCAGCTTGCGGATCAATTCATCGGGCGAGGGCAGCTCGGCCACATGGGTTAGGCGGATCACCGCCATTTCCGCCGCCATCATCGCATTGGGCGCGGCGGAGATTTCTTCCAGCGCCTTGAGCAGCATTTGCCAGGCCCGGCTGAGCACCCGCATGCTGAGCCTGCCTGCCAGATCGGCGCCTCGTGCGCGGGTGTCGGGGGCGATGGTGGGATCGTCAAAGGCCTCTGGCCCCAGCTTGGCCACCGAAAGCCAATGGGTGATCTCGGCCAAATCGCGCATCACCGCCATGGGATCGGCGCCGTCGGCATATTGGCTGCCCAGCTCGGCCAAAGCGCCAGGGGCATCGCCGCCCATGATCATCTCGAACAGATCCAGCACCCGGCCGCGATCGGCCAGGCCCAGCATGGCGCGCACATCCTCGGCGCTGGTTTTGCCCGTCCCATGGCCAATGGCTTGATCCAGAAGCGAGGTGGCATCGCGGGCCGAGCCTTCGGCGGCGCGGGTGATCAGCGCCAAAGCGCCTTCGTCAATCTCGGCCTGTTCGGCGGTCGCGATCTTGTGCAGCAGCGCGATCATCACCTCGGGTTCGATCCGGCGCAGATCAAAGCGCTGACAGCGCGACAGCACCGTGACCGGCACTTTGCGGATCTCAGTGGTGGCAAAGATGAATTTCACATGGGCAGGGGGCTCTTCGAGGGTTTTGAGCAGCGCGTTGAAAGCGCTGGTCGAGAGCATGTGGACTTCGTCGATGATATAGATCTTATAGCGGGCCGAGGCCGCGCGATAGCGCACACTGTCGATGATCTCGCGGATATCGCCCACGCCAGTATGGCTGGCCGCATCCATTTCCAGCACGTCTACATGGCGGCCTTCGGCGATGGCGCGGCAGGGCTCGCATTGCCCGCAAGGGGTGGTGGTGGGCCCGCCTGTGCCATCGGGGCCGATGCAATTCATGCCTTTGGCGATGATCCGCGCGGTGGTGGTTTTGCCGGTGCCGCGAATCCCCGTGAGCACAAAGGCCTGGGCGATGCGATCTGCCTCAAAGGCGTTGCGCAGGGTTTGCACCATCGCGTCTTGGCCCACGAGATCGGCAAAGGTTTCGGGGCGGTATTTCCGCGCCAGTACCTGATAGCCCTCGCTTTCCACCATAACTCTCCTGGATTCGTGCCCCGCAGCAAGCTAGGCGGCTGCGCCTCTAAGGTCCAGCGCGCAGGTGCGCGGGCATGGCCGGAAATGCGGTTTTGCCATGGCGTTGCTGACCGCAACGGCAAAAGGCGCAGGCTTGCTGCGAACAAACCAGACCCAAACCATGCAATCATCTAGATCAGGGATATTATGCGGGGGGGAATGGTGAGAGGCTGGACAACGACCCAAGCGGGGCTCGTTACGGCTGCTTCCTTCCGGACCTGACCGGGTTGGCGAGGCGCCTGCCCGCGCCAACCTCTCAGGGGGCATATAGTCCGCCCGGCCCGGCGGGTGCAAGGGGGCCAAGTGCATTTGAGTTATTTCCGATCCTCGCGCTCCCCGATCCGCAAACGGTAAAGATCAAACCCATCCTCGCGCTGGCCGATCCGGCTAAGATCGATGCCGGTGATCTCTGGGCGATAGGCTTGGGCCCCTGGCCCTGTGGCAAAGACCATGCTGGCATCGGGGCAGGGCGCATAGGTGAATGGGCTCGGGGTTGGCAGGTTTCGAAAGGTGCGGATGGATTGCAAATAATGTTCGATGGCCGCTTGTACTGTGATGTGCAAGGCGGTGCGATTGGCTGTGGGCCCAGTGCCGGGGAAGCCGCCGCCGCCATTGGCGCGATAATCATTGGTGATGAGCAAATAGCGCGGCTCCGCATCCCAAGGCTGCTCTTGATAGGTGATATTACGGATCCGAGACGGGCCTTTGCTGCCATAAGCTTTGGGCGGCAGCGTGAGATCAATGGTATAGCGCAGCCCGTGGAACACATCGAAATTATACCCAAGCCAATTGGGCCCTAATAAGGGTTGGTCCGGTTGACCTGGGGTGATTTGCGCAAAAGACGCCACAGCATGATCAAGCCAATCGCGGATCTCATCTGGGCTGACCACCAGCCCATGCAATGTATTGTGAAAGGGAAATAGCGTTCGCATTGCGGCGCGAGAGATCGGCCCCGAGGGAATATCCACATAAGCCCCCGGCGCGCGCAGCCCGCCCGACAGCATGGGGGCCACCACCGAAATCATGGGCAGCAGGCGCAGTTTGGTATCGCTTACATACTGGCGAAAAGCCCAAAGCTGTGCATCGGCGATCAGGGCGCTCATGGCCCCGCTTTGCAAGGGTGTGAAATAGCTGTGCAAAGCCGGTTCGGTATGCCCCAACTGCGTTGCGCCCCATTTCGTGGTTCGCTCATGGGCGTTGCGAAAAACAGCGGGCGCTTCGTTAATGCAATTCTTTGTGGGGCAGGTTTGTGGCGTGTGAAGGGTGACCTGGTGACCCTGCACCTGCCAGCCCTTTGGCGCGGAATAGTGTAGGGATAGCTCGATATCGCCCAGATGCGATCCGTGGCTGCCTGGCATTACGCAGGGAATGTCATGCAATGTGCCGCGCTGCGCATCCAGACCTGGTAGGTTTTGATGATCCGGCCCTGGAAAGAGCATATGGGTATGGCCGGCAATGATCGCATCAATGCCCGAAAGCCGCGCCAGGGCCAGGTTGCTTTCTTCGGGGGCAATTGCGGGCTCATCAGGGGTGATGCCCAAATGGCTCAGGGCGATGATCACATCCGCGCCAGCGTCTTGCAGTTCTGTGATCACCCGTTGAGCGCTGTCAAAAACATCGTGAATGGCAACCTTGCCCGCCAGTTCCCGGCGGTTCCAATTGGCCGTGCGCTGGGGCAATAGGCTGAAAATGCCGATTTTGGCCGGAGGCAGTTCCGAACTTGGATCAGCGATTTCTTTTGACAAAAGCACCCAAGGCAGCAGCGGCAAATCCGGGGCTGTTGGCAGCGTTTCAAGATTGCTGGCAATGCAGGGGAACTGCGCTGGGGCCAAGACATCCGCAAGATAGGCCAGGCCACGGTCAAATTCGTGATTGCCCAGCCCCACCGCATCGAAAGACAGGCTCTCAAAGGCCGAGATCATTGGGTGGGGTTCGCGTGTGCCAGTTTGCCAAAGTGAGGCATGCCAATCGCTGATCAACTCGCCTTGTATAAAATCGCCATTATCCAGCAGCAGCGTTGCGGTGCCCTCTTGTCGTAATGCGTTGATCTTATCCGCCAGGCAGAGCAACCCCGCACAGGGTTCGAGATGTTTTTTGCCGTAGTTCCATGGAAACAAAGACATATGCAGATCGGTGGTGGCAAGAATGCGCAGCCGCCCCGTGGGCGATGCGGGTGGTGTCGTTCCATCAATAGACACGAGGTAAGATCCTGTGTTGCGGAGGGCGCGTTAAGAAAAATGGTGACAAAAACAAAGAATTATCCGTAGTCATAATATATATAGTTAACAATTCAATAATATATGCGTTGGCACCTGACTGGCGCGAGAATTGCAACTCGCCAGGCTCTATGCCAAGCCCAGTGAAAATAAATGGGGCTGAGCGCGTGGATCAAGTGAACCATATTACCTTTGCTGGCGGCATGTTAGAGCGGGCAGCGCATCTTCGCACGGATCAACCTACTATTGACGCTTTGTGGCGCGGCGACGATGCGCGCTGCGTTGCCTTTTGGCGCAACAAACCACTATTGGATCTGCAAGAGCCTGAAAAACCGTCCCTCGTGCTGTTGCCCACGGATCATCCGCTGATCGCAGGGCGGCGGGGCGCGGCGATGTTTTTGGGGTTGGCGCAAGAGGCCCCCGTTTTTGCCGTAGATCTGTCAGATCTTGCGGTGGAAAATTCTGAAATGGCCGATGCGGCGGGGTTTTTGGATTTCTCGACCCAATCCCATGCAGAATTTCCCCAAGGCTCTGGATTTGCAGAATTGCGCGGGGTGATGACCCGGCTTACGCCGCTTGAGGCGGAACTGGCGGCCACGGGCCGCGCTTTATCCGCTTGGCATCAAAGCCATGGGTTTTGCGCCAATTGCGGGGCGCAAAGCCATCAGGCGGCCATGGGGTGGCAGCGCGATTGCCCCTCTTGCGGCGCCAATCATTATCCGCGCACGGATCCGGTGGTGATTGTCTTGGCGCTGTCTGGCAATCGGGTGTTGGTGGGGCGATCGCCCGGTTGGCCGGAGGGGATGTATTCGCTGCTGGCCGGATTTGTAGAGCCAGGCGAGCCCCTTGAAGCCGCCGCAAAACGCGAAGTGTTCGAAGAGGCCGGCGTGCGCCTGGGGCCTGTGCGTATGCTTTATAGCCAGCCATGGCCCTTTCCGGCATCGCTGATGGTGGCCTGTATTGCCGAAGCTGAAAGCGAAGAGATCACCGTTGATCCGGCCGAGATCGAAGATGCCCGTTGGGTCAGCCGCGAAGAAATGGTCGAGGTTATGGGCAAACGCCATCCCGAGATTATGCCCGCCCGGCGCGGCGCGATTGCCCGAAGCTTGATCGAGGATTGGCTGGCTGATCGGATCGTGTGATGGCGCTTGTTCTGGCCATGCAAACCCAACTGGCCATCGCGCCATCCGCTCTGTGGGAGAAGCTGCGCGATATTGATGGGCTCTGCGCCCGCGAGCCCTATGCCAAGCTCTCGCTCCAGCGCAGCGCCGGGGAAGGGCTGCTTGATCTGGGCGCAGAGTGGCAGATCGCAGCGGAGTTTGCCGGGCAAACCCATCGCGGGCAGATGGTGGTGGATGAATATCGCGCGCCCCATGGTTATCGGCTGGTGGCGCTGTTTGACCTGGCAGAGATCACTTGGGATCTGTCGCTTGCGCCGCAAGGGGCCGGGCAGTGCCAAACCCAGATCTCGCTTGCGGCCCGCCCGCGCAGCTTTCAGGGGCGTTTGCTGTTCAAACCGGCACAGATGATGCAGCCTATGTTGCAAAGCAAATTCCAAAACCGGATGCGTGCTCTGTTGGCGCGGCTGGTGGCGACGGGATAGCTTGCTGGTGACGGGGCGATAATCTTGGTCGGGCGGCGGTCCCGTCAATATGCGGAAGACCCAAGAGGCGCGGTTAGAGCTTTTGCCGCAAATTCCCGGTATCGAGATTTATAGCGCTGCCTGCCTCGATCAGGGCTTCAAAGAACCGGCGCACTTGGTCTTGGCGGTAACCTGGTTTGAGCGTGCTTGCGGGCGGCAGGGTTTGCGCAAGGGTGATCACATCGCGCAGCATCGCGCCGTCCATGGCCACAAAGGCGTTTTGGGCGCGATCAGCCCCTGCATGATGCACCGCCTCTAGAAATTCATGCAGCCCCACATCGCGGGTTTTGCGTTCGGCGGCCAAGTCTGTCAGCGCATCGGCCATGCGGGTGATCGCGGCGCGTTGCTTTTGCGCATAAGTGATCTTCTTGGCTTCTTGCTTGGCGGCCTCTGCAACGCTTTCGACACTGACCTGCCGCTTGGGTTTGGGGCGGTCCCCAAGCCGGGATTGCTCCAGCGCGGCGGTGAGATCGCCCGCCAGATCCAAGGCTTTGCGCGGGTCTTGAAAGGCAAGATAGGGCCGCCCAGGGATCAACATCGCGGTTTGCCCATTGGGCTTGATCTGCCCCAAGCGCCGAGCCGATGGGGCAAAGACCCCGGCGCGCAAGGGGCGATAGAAAAAGGCGGCAAAGCCATCGACCATGAAATGCTGCACTGGCGAGACCGCCCGCAGATTGGCCGGGTCAAACACCCCGTTCAGGGCGTTGAACTGATGCGCCCGCTCTGGCACCCCCAACCAGTTTGTGATGCGATCAAACAGCCCCGCCACGCGCTGCCCAAGGGAATGTTCAATCTCCATAGCCTGATATTCCACCCTGGGGGCATCGCGCTCTTCCATAAGCATTTTACAGCAATCTTCGGCGCTCAAGCGCACATGGGGATTGCTGAAATCTTGCGTGGTTTTGGGTTTCATTCCACCTATCTCGCCACTGGCCCGTAGATCTGCGATTTTGCGGGACAGCGCTTGGCCGCGCGCTGAAAGCCAGCTTGGATCTTGGGTCAAGTGGCTCAGTTGCAGCGCCAATTCCCAGTGCAGCCGCCCGCCAGGCCTGGCTGGTTTCGGGCCCAGATCGCTGCCGCGCATCACTACGCCGCCATAGATCGGCGCAT
>JAOXSB010000170.1 GCA_025800345.1 Mangrovicoccus sp.
ATGGTTATAATCTGGGGCTGCCATATCATCAGACCACAGATCGCCCGGCAGGATCGGTTCGGCCCAGGGCATGGGTTGGCTCAGCCGGTCTGGTCGCCAAAGGGCACCGACAATTTTATGGCAGCCAAGGGGCGTGGCCCCATCGCCTTCACGTTTGTGCCCGGTGATCCCGCCCTTGCCGATGGCGCAGGGAAAACTACGGCCCATGAAGCGCGCGCCCCAACCGGTGACAAGGATATCTTGGGGCCTTGGCGCGCTCAAAACAAATGTCCGGATTTGGCGGCTTTGGTGGCGAGATACGCCTCGTTTTCAGCGGTTTTGCCAGTGATCAGCGGTACCCGCTCGGTCACGGTGATGCCGCATTCCTCAAGCTTTGCCCGTTTGGCGGGGTTATTGGTCATCAGCCGCGCTTGGGCAAATCCCATCCGTTGCAGGATCTGCGCGCCCAGGCGAAAATCGCGTTCATCATCTTCAAAACCAAGGCGGTGATTGGCCTCGACCGTGTCAAAGCCTTGGTCTTGTAGCGCATAGGCCCGCATTTTATTGGCCAGGCCGATGCCGCGCCCTTCTTGGTTCAGATAAAGCAGCACGCCCGCCCCTTCATCGGCCATTTGCTTCAAAGCCCCGCGCAATTGCGGGCCGCAATCGCATTTCAGCGAGCCCAGCAAATCGCCG
>JAOXSB010000171.1 GCA_025800345.1 Mangrovicoccus sp.
CCGTGAAACGGCAATGGCCCGGTCACTCGCCCTTCACGGCAATCCCCGGACCCTGAGCAACCCCGCCAGCCTCAAGAAACTGGACCCCGTGGGCTTCCAGAGCGGCGCGGATGGCTTCCACCGCTTTAGCAGAGGCGGCAACCCGCCCAGAGCCTTCCGCTCGCTTGATCGTTGGCACGGATAGCCCAGAGGCTTCCGCAAGCTGGGCTTGGTTCCATCCGATTAGGTTGCGCGCTGCCTGTAATTGATTGCCTGTCATGTTCCCCATTGATCCCTAGGGATCATGCCCGCATTGCAAAGGAGAGCAAACCCATGCCCAAGGAACCACGCCTAGCGCCCCATGAGGTGCCGAATAACCCCGACCATACCGCCGGGCTTGAAGCCGTTCGCAAAGGACTGAGTGACGCCATTGATAACGAGCAAGGGCACACCACGGTTTTTTCCGTCCTGACCATCTTCCAGCAACTGACCATGTATGAAGCTCTGGGCAGCGGTGAAAAGGAAATCGAAAAGGCCCTTTGCTGGCTGGCAACGCGCGGCCTTGAGGGGCTTGCCGTGATGGATAACGCTATGGGCGATTGCCACGGTGCCGCCATGAAGGCTCTGCACATGCCGCCTATCAGCCTGCCAAAGGGGGAAATCGGATGAGTGATAGCAACAGTATGTATGGCGGAACCTATGAGCGCGACCATATCCGGCGCTTGTATGAGATTGCGAGCCTTTCAACCGTTGGGGCGGCGGCAACCGATACCAAGCTTAACGTCAGTGGCCTGATGGATGCGCAATGCAGCATGTTCGAGGTAATCCACCGGCTGGCTTGTGAGGCAATCGACATTGCCGAAACCGGCAAGCCCTGATTCCTGACAACCTGTCAAAACCTGTTATCGGCCCTTCCTTCGCGGGATGGGCCGTTTGCTTTGAAGGGTGCGACAATCTGGCGAGCCTGATGGCTCACAATGCTCCCTGTTGTTGCTGGGCATTGCATGGAATTTGGGGGGAGCTTTGGGGGATACTAAAAATGCAAATCTAATAAATCATTCTATCACAGTGACTTGCGCGGATAAGTCGGTGCCGGATGTGGGACGCTATTTTCCCGTTTTTGTGGCTTTGAGCCCGCGCCGTATCGGCAAATTCTACCTTTCCGCCGTGAGCGCGGGTGGTCGTTCCGTGGTGTTACGCTGCCGCTTGTTTGGCGCGACCGCAGATGGGCCGCGCCAGAGCTTGGGGATTAGGCAATCGCCAAATCGTCGATATCGAGCACGGTGATGGTCATATCGCTACGCACCACGTGATTGTCGCCGTCATCGGCCAGGATCTCGAGGCGGTAATCCCCATCAGATGCCCGCGTGGGGGTGTTCCAGATGAACTGTCCGGTGCCGTCTCCACGATCCACGAAGTCGTACCGCGCAGGATTGGCCAATTGCCCATTGGGCCGGTACAAGATGGCGTCCAGCATGATCGTGTCGAACCCGTCGAAATCATGGGCGACCACATCTACCGAGATCCTGTCGCGTTCCGCCACGATCCGATCTTCGAGTGGTTCGATCCGCGGTGCGTTGATATCAATCACGCTGATGTCAAAGCTGTCTACCACCGGGGTTTGCACACCATTATCTGCTGTGACTTTTACCGTGTAATCGCTGTCTTTGCGCCGTTCGGGCACCCGCCAAGTAAAGGTTCCCGTGCCATCCCCATGATCGGCGAAGCTATAGCGCAACGGATTGGCTTTGCTGCCATTGGGGCGGAGCAGCTCGGCGCTCAGGGCGTAGCTGCCGCTGTCCGGCGCACTGGTCGCCGCGATGGTGAAGCTGATAGCGCTGCCTTCGGCCACGCGCATGTCTTCCGGCAGATCAGAGAAAACGGGGTCTTGAGCTGTAAGCAACCCGTTCGGGCCACCAAAGACCACATAGCTTTCCCGGCATGCGCAACGCCATTGGGGTCGGCCAAATGGCCGCCGATGATCACATCATCATAGCCATCGCCGTTTACATCCCCCGCAGCTGATACGCTGTGGCCGCTTTTGTCGAAGGCGTCGATGCCGGTAAGCTTTACCCCTTCGTCCCCATCTAAGCTGGCGAGATCAACAGTTTCGGCGAAACCGTCAGCCTTGCCGAACAGGACATAAGTCACACCAGCTTGGGTTTCCCCATGGGGCGAGGCCTCAGCCGTGCTTAGGATCAGATCATCATATCCATCGCCATTCATATCGCCTGCATTGGCAACAGCGCCGCCGATCTCATCCCCTAGGGCCGTGCCTTGCACGCGAAAGCCGTTTGTACCGTCCAGCGCCGCTAAATCTACCGCGCTGCCAAAGCTGCTGCTGCGGCCAAAGACGATATAGGTCTCGCCCGCGCTTTTTACGCCATTGGGGTCAGCGCTTGGAGCACCAATGATCAGATCATCAATGCCATCGCCATTGATATCCCCGGCGCTCGAAACAGCTGCGCCGCTGGTATCGCCCGGCGCGGCTCCGGCAAGGCGAAACCCATTGCTGCCGTTCAGAGCGGATAAATCAAGCTGATCGGGGAAGCCGTCGGTGGTGCCGAAAATCACATAGCTCGCGCCAGCCAGGGCCTTGTCGCCGTTATCGGCATATTCCGCGCCAATGATAATATCATCGATCCCATCTCCGTTAACATCTCCGGCTGTGGAAACAGAAATACCGCTTTCATCGCCTTTTGCCTCGCCTGTGATCACAAACCCGCTATCGCTGTTCAGATCCGCTAGGCTGAGCTGGGGCGCATATCCATCGGATTTGCCAAAGATGACATAAGTTTCGCCAGCGCGGTCTTTGCCTTGAGGGTCTGCGCCAGAGGCTCCGATGATCAGATCGTCAAAGCCGTCCCCGTTCAGATCCCCTGCCGAGGCCACGGGAATGCCGCTGAAATCATAGGGATCAACGCCGTCGATGCGGAAACCATCACTGCCTGATAATGTGGACAGATCGATGTCGGACGCAAAGCCGCTGGCCTTACCAAAGACCACATAGCTTGCCCCGGCCGCGCCATCAGCGCGATAGGCTCCGATGATCACGTCATCATAACCATCCCCGTTAAGATCGCCCGCAGAGGCCACGGAGCTGCCACTGAAATCGCCCGCAGAGACGCCTTTGAGGCGAAAGCCAGTGCTGCCGTCCAGCGCGGTCAACTCCATCTGCGCGGCAAAGCCATCCGCTTGGCCAAAGATGACATAGCTCTCGCCGGAATCGGTCTGGCCATTCGCATCGGCATAGGGGGCTCCGATGATGAGGTCCGAAAACCCATCTCCATTCACATCGCCCGCATCGGATACAGAGAAGCCGCTAAAATCATTGGCATTCTTGCCATTGATTTGAAAGCCATTAAGGCCGGTGAGGTAAAGCAGATTTGGCATGATTGCCCTTCGTGTCAGCTGTTGCACGGCCGGTCATGCGCCAGGTCTTTACCCGGCGCAATCTGCTTTGTGTGAAATTTTCATCGCCGGTAAGCATACCGGCTTTGCGTTTAGCTGTGCCGCGGCCTATCGGCGGGATAAACTCCCAATATGCTCAGCTCTGAAGTGAAATAGGCGAGCTCTTCTAGGGCGCGGGCCACGGGGGCGTCTTCGGGATGGCCTTCGATTTCGGCAAAAAACTGGGTTGCGGTGAAGGAGCCATTGACCATGTAGCTTTCCAGCTTGGTCATGTTCACCCCATTGGTGGCAAAGCCGCCCATGGCTTTGTAAAGCGCCGCGGGAATATTTCGCACACGAAAGACAAAGCTGGTCATCATCCCGGCAGAGCCGCCACGGCGGCTGTGATCGGCCTCGCGGGCCATAAGTAAGAATCGCGTGGTGTTGCGGTCGTGATCCTCAATATGGCGGGCAAGGATATCTAGCCCGTAGATCTCTGCGGCCAGATCCGAGGCCAAGGCCGCTTGGGATGGCGTGCCATTCTCGGCCACTTCCCGCGCGGAGCCTGCGGTATCTGCGCCGGTCACCGGGGCGATCCCGTGCTGGCCAAGGAATTGCCGGCACTGGCCCAACAAAACCGTGTGGCTCATGGCCTCGCGCACATCTTTCAAAGCGGTGCCCGGCAAGGCCATCAGATTGATATGCACGCGGACAAAGGCTTCATCGACAATATGCAACCCGCTTTGTGGCAGCAGCCGGTGAATATCCGCCACGCGCCCATAGGTGGAATTCTCCACGGGCAACATGGCCAAATCAGCAGCGCCCTCGCGCACCGACTCAATTACATCCTCAAAAGTGCGGCAGGGAAGCGCCTCAAATTCGGGCCGCGCGTCATGACAAGCCTGGTGTGAATAGGCGCCGGGTTCCCCCTGAAAGGCGATGCGTGCCATTTTTATCCCTTTACGATGTATTTTGGGCGTTTGGTCGCGGCAGGTACACCTTGAAGGCGGTAGAGGGAAGCCGCTAGATGTGGTCAACTTCCGACACTCAGGGACGGACGAGATGTTCGACACGATGATCTTCACCAAAGTGCTCGGCGGGTTCTGCGGGGCTCTGCTGATCTATTTGCTCGGCGCATGGGCAGCGGAATCGCTTTTCCATATTGGCGGTGGCCATGGCGACCACCATGAGCAAGCCTATGTAATCGACACCGGTGGCGATGATGGTGCCGCTGCCGAGGCCGAAGAAGAAGTAGATTTCGTAGCTATGGTGGCCGAGGCCGATGCTGGCAAAGGCGAAAAAGTTTGGGGCAAGTGCAAAGCCTGTCACAAGCTAGATGGCACCGATGGCACCGGGCCGCATCTGAACGGTGTGGTCAATCGCGAGAAAGCCGCTATCGCGGGCTTTGGCTATTCGGACGTTTTGATGTCCATGGCGGGCGATAGTTGGACCCCGGACAATCTCAATGGCTTCTTGGAAAACCCCAAAGGCTATGCTCCGGGCACCAAAATGGGCTTTGCGGGTCTGAAGAAAATCAAAGACCGTGCCAATCTGGTGGCCTATCTGGAAACCACCGACGGCTAAGCCGCGACGAAGAATGCATTTTGACGGGCCGTCTCTTTGAGGCGGCCTTTGTCGTTTGTGCCCACGGCGCTCGGGTGCTTTCCCTCACTTCTGCTCACACAGGCGCAAACTCGCCTTGCACTCGGGGGACGGGGGATTTTAGCTTACCCGCAGGATGATCACATTTCCCAAATTGGACCGGAGCCGCCCATGAACGCCTTTCGCCCTGCGGATGTCATGCCCTTTGCTTTGCCAATGGGGGCGTTGGGGGTCAGCGCTTTGGCACTCATCTTATGCAGCGGTGCTGCGCGCGCGGTGGAGCCGGGCCCCGATTGGATCAGCTCCCATGGGATCTCCACCTTTGGGGATCTGAAATATGCCGCGGATTTCTCCCATTTGGATTACGTGAACCCGGTTGCGCCCAAAGGCGGCGAAATCTCGATCTGGGGCTTCGGATCCTTTGACAGTATGAACCCTTATACCACCAAAGGGCGCGCGGCCGGCGGGGCGAATATTTTCTTCGAAACCCTGCTCACCGGCACCGCCGATGAGATCGGCAGCTCTTATTGCTTGCTATGCACGGAAATCACCTATCCCGAGGATCGCAGCGAGGTGATTTTCACCCTCAATCCAGAGGCGCGGTTTTCCGATGGCAGCCCGCTAACCGCCGCCGATATTGTATTTTCCTATGAGGTGTTGCTGGAAAAGGGCTTGCCCAGCTTTCGTGCGCAATTGGCGCAAAAGGTGGAAAGCGCCACCGCACTGGACGAGCAGCGGGTGCATTTCACCTTCAAAGATGGCATCCCCACCCGGGATCTGATCGGGGATGTGGGCGGTTTGCCGGTGTTTTCCAAAGCCGATTATGAGGCCAATGGCCGGGATTTCGAAGAAAGCAGCTTAAAGCCGCTTTTGGGGTCTGGTCCTTATGTTTTGGGCGATCTCGATGTGGGGCAATCGGTGACCTATGCCCGCAACCCTGATTATTGGGGGGAAAAGCTGCCCATCAATATCGGGCGCAGCAATTTCGACGCCATCCGCATCGAATATTACGCTGATTACAACGCGGCATTCGAAGGGTTCAAAGCGGGCAGTTATACCTTCCGCAATGAGGCGTCCTCGAAAATCTGGGCCACCGGCTATGATTTTCCCGCCCATCAGCGCGGCCATGTGGTCAAGCGCGAGCTGCCCAATGGCAATAAGGCCACCAACCAAGCTTGGGCCTTTAATCTGCGCCGCGAGATGTTTCAGGACCCAAAGGTGCGCCAGGCCATCGCCATGATGTTCAATTTCGAATGGTCCAATGAAACCTTATTCTACGGGCTTTATGACCGGGTCGATAGTTTTTGGGACAATTCCTATCTAGAGGCCACGGGCCTGCCCTCCAAAGGCGAGATCGCAGTGTTGGAGCCGCTGGTAAAAGAAGGGCTCTTGCCGCCAGAGATCCTGACCGAGCCGCCCTTTAGCCTGCCTGAAAGCGGGCTGCGCCAGCTTGATCGCAAAAACTTGCGCCGGGCGTCGGATCTGCTGGATGAAGCAGGCTGGGAAGTGGGCGATGATGGGCTGCGCCGCAAAGATGGGGTGGTGCTGGCCATCGAGATCTTGAACGATTCCCAAACCTTTGACCGGGTTATCAACCCTTTCGTAGAAAATCTGAAACGTCTGGGCGTGGATGCGCGCCACACCCGGATCGACAATGCCCAAATGACTGCGCGGGAACGTCCGCCGCAATATGATTATGATCTGGCGCAGACTTTCCTGAGCACCAGCTATATCCCGGGCACGGAATTGCGCCAGTTTTTCGGCTCCGAGACCGCTGATACATCAACCTTTAACAAAATGGGGCTCAGAAATGAGGCCATCGACCGGTTGATTGATCTGGTGCTGGCCGCTGAAAGCGCAGAAGAGGTGGAGATCCGGGTCAAAGCCCTAGATCGTGCGCTGCGCAGTTTGAAATTCTGGATCCCGCAATGGAACAAGAACACCCATACCGTGGCCTATTTCGATATGTATGAACATCCCGCCACTTTGCCGCCCTATGCTTTGGGCGAGCTGGATTTTTGGTGGTATAACCCGGAAAAGGCCGCGCAGTTGAAGGCCGAAGGGGCGCTATAAACCGTGGGCAATTATATCCTTCGTCGCCTAGGGCTGATCATCCCAACGCTGATCGGGATCATGTTGATCAATTTCGCCATGGTGCAATTTGTGCCGGGCGGACCCATTGAACAGATCATCGCCAATCTCGAAGGGCAGGGGGATGTGTTTGAAACTGTGGGCGGCGGCGCCGATGCCGGGGCTGGCGGGGCCGAACTTGGCGGCGGCAATGATCAATATCTTGGCGCGCGGGGCCTGCCGCCAGAGTTTATTGCCGAGCTTGAGGCGCAATTTGGTTTCGACAAACCCGCCTGGCAGCGTTTTCTGGGCATGATGTGGGATTATGCGCGCTTTGATTTCGGCGAGAGCTATTTCCGCTCGATCTCGGTGGTGGATCTGGTGATCGAGAAAATGCCCGTTTCTATCAGCCTGGGGCTTTGGTCCACGCTGATTGCTTATCTGGTCTCGATCCCTTTGGGCATTCGCAAAGCGGTGCGGGATGGCTCCAGCTTTGACACCTGGACCAGCGGCGCGATCATCGTCGCTTATGCGATCCCGGGGTTTCTATTCGCGATCCTGCTCTTAGTTGTGTTTGCGGGGGGCAGTTATCTGCAATGGTTCCCGCTGCGCGGGCTGGCCTCGGATAACTGGGATCAGCTTAGCCTTTGGGGCAAGATCGTGGATTATTTCTGGCATATCACTTTGCCGGTGCTGGCTTCGACCATTTCTGCCTTTGCCACGCTGACGCTTTTGACCAAGAACAGCTTTCTTGATGAGATCAAAAAGCAATATGTGATGACCGCTAAGGCCAAGGGGCTGACCGAGACCCGCGTGCTTTATGGGCATGTGTTCCGCAATGCGATGCTGATCGTGATCGCGGGGTTTCCGGCGGTGTTTGTCAGCGTCTTCTTTGGCGGCTCGTTGATCATTGAAACGATCTTTAGCCTCGATGGGCTTGGGCGGCTGGGGTTTGAAGCAGCGGTCAGCCGGGATTATCCGGTGATCTTTGCCACGCTCTATGTGTTTGGCCTGATCGGCCTGCTGATGGGGCTGGTCTCGGATCTGATGTATGTCTGGATTGATCCCCGGATCGATTTTGAGACGCGGGAGGTCTGATCCATGTCCGCAACCGATACTGTTGAGATCCCCGCCCCACCGAAACAGGGCTGGATCTCGCCGCTCAATCAGCGGCGTTGGCGCAATTTTCGGGCCAATGGCCGGGCGTTTTGGTCGCTCATTATCTTTGGTCTGCTGTTCGGGCTGAGCCTCTTTGCCGAGTTCATCGCCAATGACAAACCCATCTTGGTGAAATATCACGGCGCGCTCTACACGCCGATATTCAACTTCTATCCGGAAACCGAATTTGGCGGGGATTTCCGCACCGAGGCGGTCTATCGCGATATCGAGGTGAAATGCCTGATCATCTCGGGGGGGCTGGAAAATTGTTGGGATGATCCCGAAGGGGTGATCGCCCAGGTGCGCGAGACGGGCCTTGTCGATGGGCAAGAGGTCACCCGCGGCTGGATGCTTTGGCCGCTCATTCCTTATAGCTACAACACCGTGAATGACATTGAGGGCACTGCGCCTTCGGCCCCTGATGGCAAACATTGGCTGGGCACGGATGACACGGCGCGCGATGTGTTGGCGCGGGTGATCTATGGGTTCCGGCTGTCAGTCTGTTTCGCCCTGGTGGTTACGGCATGCTGCGCGGTGATCGGCATCGCGGCAGGCGCGATCCAAGGCTATTTCGGCGGCTGGGTTGATTTGATCTTTCAGCGCGTGATCGAAATCTGGGGGGCCACACCCAGCCTTTATATCATCATCATTCTTGGCGCGATTTTCTCGATGAATTTCTGGCTGCTGGTGTTTTTGATGGTGCTTTTTGGCTGGACGGCTCTGGTGGGTGTGGTCCGGGCCGAATTCTTGCGAGCGCGGAATTTTGAATATGTGCGCGCCGCCCGCGCTTTGGGCGTGGGCAATGGGGTGATCATGTTCCGCCATGTGCTGCCCAATGCGATGGTGGCGACGCTGACTATGTTGCCATTTGTGATCACAGGCACTTTGGGCTCGCTGGCGGCCTTGGATTTCCTCGGCTTTGGTCTGCCATCCTCGGCCCCATCCTTGGGCGAGCTGACGCTTCAGGCCAAGCAAAACCTGCAAGCGCCTTGGCTGGGTTTCACCGCGTTTTTTACCTTTGCGATCATGTTGTCGCTATTGGTGTTCATCTTCGAAGGTGTCCGCGATGCCTTTGATCCGCGAAAGACATTTGCATGAGCGATCCGATCCTTTCGGTCTCCAATCTTTCGGTGAGCTTTCGCCAAGATGGGCGGGATGTGCCCGCGGTGCGGGGCGTGTCCTATCATGTGGGCCAGGGGGAAACCGTGGCGCTGGTGGGGGAAAGCGGCTCTGGCAAATCGGTCACCGCGCTATCCTCGGTCCAGCTTCTGCCCGAAAGCGCCTCGCTGAGCGGTTCGATCCGTTATCAAGGCCGCGAGATGGTGGATGCCTCCGAACGCGAGCTGCGCAAGATCCGAGGCAATTCCATCAGCTTTATTTTCCAAGAGCCGATGACCTCGCTCAACCCGCTGCACACGCTGGAAAAGCAGATCGGGGAAACCCTGGCGCTGCATCAGGGGCTGACCGGCGATAAGGCGCGGGCGCGGATTATCGAGCTGCTCACGCGGGTGGGTATTCATGATCCCGAAACCCGGCTTGGGGCCTATCCCCATCAGCTTTCCGGGGGGCAGCGTCAGCGGGTGATGATCGCCATGGCGCTGGCCAATGGCCCAGATCTGCTGATCGCGGATGAGCCCACCACGGCGCTGGATGTGACCATTCAGGCGCAGATCCTCGATCTTTTGGCGGAGCTGAAAGAAACCGAAGGCATGAGTCTGCTCTTCATCACCCATGATCTGGGGATCGTGCGCCGTTTTGCGGATCGGGTCTGTGTGATGAAAGGTGGCGAGATCGTTGAAACCGGCCCCACGGCCGAGATTTTTGACGCGCCTCAGCATCCTTATACCCAAAGCCTGCTGGCCGCCGAACCGAAGGGCCGGCCTGATCCGGTGCCGCAAAGCGCGCCCGAAGTTGTGGCCAGCCCTGGGCTGCGCGTGTGGTTTCCCATTCAGCGAGGCATTCTGCGCCGCACTGTAGGTCATGTGAAAGCGGTTAATGACGCGCAAATCAGCGTGCGCGCGGGGGAAACCCTTGGCGTGGTGGGGGAAAGCGGATCGGGTAAGACCACGCTGGCCCTGGCGCTGATGCGGCTGATCTCTTCCCAAGGGCCGATCCAATTTGAAGGCCAGGACATCCAGAATTGGAAAGCGCGGGATTTGCGGCCTTTGCGGCGCCATATGCAGATCGTGTTCCAAGACCCGTTTGGCAGCCTGAGCCCGCGGATGAATATTGGCGAGATCATCGCCGAAGGTCTCGGGGTGCATGGGGTGCCCAAAGGGCGCAACAAGCGCCAGATGGTGGCGGAAATGCTGGTAGAGGTCGGGCTCGATCCGGCAATGATGGATCGCTACCCGCATGAATTTTCCGGCGGCCAGCGTCAGCGTATCGCCATTGCCCGCGCTATGATCTTGCAGCCCAAATTGGTGGTGCTGGACGAGCCTACCTCGGCCCTGGATATGACCGTGCAGGTGCAGATCGTAGATCTGCTGCGCCGTTTGCAACGCAAGCATCAACTGGCCTATCTGTTTATCTCTCATGATCTCAAGGTTGTGCGCGCGCTAAGCCATAAGGTCATCGTCATGCGCCAAGGCGATATCGTCGAGGCCGGGGAGGGCGCACAGATTTTCGACGCGCCGCAAACCGAGTATACGAAATCGCTACTGCGGGCGGCCTTTGACAAGAAATCCGAACGCGCCGATGTGGTGGTGCCCTTGCGCAAGCGCAACCCGGCCTGATCTGGCGGCGGGATTAACGCCTGTCACGCCCTTGTCATGCTCTAAATTGTTTACTGTTGAGCATTCGGCTTCATTATAGGGCCGTGCATAGGGGGAATTTATGGCAGATCTGATCGCAATTGTATTTCCGTCGGAAGAAAAAGCCGAAGAGGTGCGCAAAGAGATCCTTGGCATGGTCAAAGAATATTTGATCGAAGTGGGGGATGCGGCCATCGCCGTGAAATCCGATCAAGGGGTGAAGCTGAACCAGATGGTTAACACCACCGGTGCCGGGGCTGTGGGGGGTAGTTTCTGGGGCTTGCTTATCGGCGTGTTGTTTATGAACCCGCTGGTGGGGGTGGCGGCCGGGGCCGCTGGCGGCGCTTTGGCCGGGGCGCTCACGGATATTGGCGTGAATGATAAATTCATGAAAGGCCTGGCCGAGGATGTGGCCGATGGCGAAGCGGTGCTGTTCTTGCTGGTTACCAAAGTCACCGGCGACAAAGTGCTGGACCGGCTGAGCGGGATTGGCGGTCGCGTGCTGCAAACTTCGCTCGATCACGAAAAAGAAGAGGCGCTGCGCGCGGCTCTGGCGGGCCAAAGCGAAGCCGTAAGTTAAGCGGCTCTAGCCCCTGATGATCAACTGGCTGTCAGGGGCAAGCTGCGTGGCAATCCAAAGCAGATCGCGGGGATCAAAGGCGACGCAGCCTTCGGTCGGGTGACGCGGCTTGCGCCAGCGGTGAATGAATATCGCTGATCCCGCTCCGGCCACCGCCTCGGGCCAGTTCCAATCAGTGATCAATACCAGATCATAAAGCGGATCAGCGCGCCGCAGCGCCTCATGGCTGGGGGCATAGGGCGCGCGCACCATATGGTTATAATCTGGGGCTGCCATATCATCAGACCACAGATCGCCCGGCAGGATCGGTTCGGCCCAGGGCATGGGTTGGCTCAGACGGTCTGGCCGCCAAAGGGCGCCGACAATTTTATGGCAGCCAATGGGCGTGGCCCCATCGCCTTCGCGTTTGTGCCCGGTGATCCCGCCCTTACCGATGGCGCAGGGAAAACTCTGGCCCATGAACCGCGCGCCCCAACGGGTGACAAGGATATCTTGGGGCCGAGGCGCGCTCAAAACAAATGCCCGGATTTGGCTGCTTTGGTGGCGAGATACGCCTCGTTTTCAGACGTTTTGCCCGTGATCAGCGGTACCCGTTCGGTCACGGTGATGCCGCATTCCTCAAGCTTTGCCCGTTTGGCGGGGTTATTGGTCATCAGCCGCGCTTGGGCAAATCCCATCCGTTGCAGGATCTGCGCGCCCAGGCGGAAATCGCGTTCGTCATCTTCAAAACCAAGGCGGTGATTGGCCTCGACCGTATCAAAACCTTGATCTTGCAGCGCATAGGCGCGCATTTTATTGGCCAGGCCGATGCCGCGCCCTTCTTGGTTCAGATAAAGCAGCACGCCCGCCCCTTCATCGGCCATTTGCTTCAAAGCCCCGCGCAATTGCGGGCCGCAATCGCATTTCAGCGAGCCCAGCAAATCGCCG
>JAOXSB010000180.1 GCA_025800345.1 Mangrovicoccus sp.
TCCGGTGCATTCGGTGGTGGGGATCGAGCCCTTGCAGCAATATCTGCTAGAGACCGAACCAGGCCGCTTGCAAAGCTTTGATGTGGTTTGGGACACTGAGCAAGGCGGCTGGTTTCACCTTTACCCCGATCCGCCCCGCGCACCGGAAGATGGACTGCATTGGAGCGGGCCCTACAAGAACTGGAACGCCCGCTGCGCCGAATGCCATGCCACGGGCTATGAAAAAGCATTTGATCCTGCCAGCCAAAGCTATGCGTCCACCCAGGTGGAAATCGGGGTGGGCTGTGAGGCCTGCCACGGGCCAGGCTCGGCGCATCTGGACTGGGCCGAAGGGCGCGATTTTGACAGCGCGGGTCTGACCAGCACTGGGTTTTCCATGGATTTCTCGGCGGAAAACCCCGAGGCTTGGATGGATGGCTGCGCCGGTTGCCATTCCCGGCGCGAAGCCTTTGGCGATGGCTCGCCGCTGCCAGGCAGCGCCTATCATGACAATTACCGCATGGCCGCCCTACGTCAGGGGCTTTATCACGCAGATGGGCAGATCCTGGACGAGGTCTATGTCACCGGATCGTTCCTGCAATCGAAAATGCATATGGCAGGGGTCAGTTGCAACAATTGCCACGAGCCCCATAGCGCCAGCCTGCGCGCACCAGGCAATGGGGTTTGCACCCAATGCCACAGCCCGGAAGGGCACGCAGATTTCGGCGGGGCCGCTGGGCTTTATGATGATCCCAGCCATCATTTTCACCCCCAGGGCAGCGATGGTGCCCAATGCAAAAGCTGCCATATGATGGAACAGGTCTATATGGGCAATGATTGGCGCGCCGATCACAGTTTCCGCATTCCCCGCCCGGATCTGAACGCGCAAACCGGGGCGCCCGATGCCTGCACCAATTGCCACAGCGATCAAAGCCCCGATTGGGCCGCCGCTGAGATTGCCGAACGCTTTGGCCCGCCCGACACAGAGCCTGCGAGCTTTGGCCGGGTTTTCGCGGCGGCGCGGGCGCGGCCTGGGGTGGAAAGCGCCAGCCTTGCGGCCCTGGCCGAGGATCCGGCCTATCCCGGTATTGTCCGCGCCACTGCCCTAGAACAGCTTTCCCCCGCCAGCACCCCAGCCTTGGCAGAGCGTTTGACCCCGCTTCTGAGCGATGAGGATGCCTTGGTCCGGGCCGCGGCCCTGCCGATCCAGCGCAGCGCAACGCCACAAACACGCATCGCCCGCGTCACCCCTTTGCTCGCAGATCCCACAAAAACCGTGCGCATCGCTGCGGCGCGCGAAATGCTGGATCTGCCCCTGACCCAAGCACCGCCTGAGGTGATGTCAGATCTGCGCGCCGCCTTTGGCGAATGGCAAGCCAGTTTGCGCACCAAAGCAGATTTCCCTGAAACCCATCTGGTGGCTGGGGGCTCGGCCTTGGTGATGCGCAATGCCCCTGCCGCTGCTGCCGCCTTTGCCGAAGCCACGCGGCTTGATCCGCAACTGGTGCAAGCCTGGGTGATGCAAGTGCGCATTGCTGCCGCCAATGGGGACCGCGCCGCTGCCGAAGCGCATCTGGCCCAAGCGCTCAAACGCAACCCAGGGGATCCCGCGCTCGAAGCACTGGCAGCGCAATTCGAATAACCAGCGCTGCCCATAAACAAACCCTGGCATGGGGATCAACCATGCCAGGGACAACTCATCAATTGCCGGGGGCGAGCTTTGCCCGCACCAGCCTGAACCTCAAAAAGACTGGATTTTCCAGTCACCAGGCCAACTGCCACTTTGCGACAGCGCCCCTGCCATTCAGACACGCTCTGTCATAGGTGCCGAGGCTGAAGTCGTGGTTAACGCCCGCGCGGAATCTGCGAAAAATCGCGCCTGGCATGGCTTGGCAGCGCCATAAGCCCGGGTTAGGCCTGAACGCATGTTGCGCATCAATGATGAGATCACCCTGGCCGATTGGGAATTGACCGAGAGCTTTTCCCGCGCCTCGGGCCCTGGCGGACAGAATGTGAACAAAGTCTCAACAGCGGTGGAGCTGCGTTTCGAGGCCGCGCGCAGCCCAAATCTGGCCCCTGCGGTGAAAAACCGGCTCAAACGCCTGGCCGGACGGCGCTGGAACAGCGAAGGCGCGCTGATCATCCGGGTCGAAGACACCCGATCCCAAGCCCGCAACCGCGAGATTGCCCAAGAAAGGCTGGCAGAGCTGATCCGCGCCGCTCTGGTCGTGCCCAAACGGCGCATCGCCACCAAACCCACCCTGGGCAGCAAACGCCGCCGATTGGACGCAAAATCCCGCCGCGGCAATGTCAAAGCCCTGCGCGGAAAGATCACCGGCGAGGAATAAACCCCATGGCGGGCTTGCCCCAAGCCAAGGCCTGTGGGAGTCTGCTGCCAACGCGCAGATAAGCAAAAACGATACAGGTATCATGCCAGACGGATCCCAACCGGGGGCGGCAGAGCTTCTCGCCTCGGTTTTTGGCTTTCCCGGTTTTCGCCCGGGCCAAGAGGAAATTGTGACCGCCGTAACCGCCGGGCGCGATGTGCTGGCGATCATGCCCACCGGCGGCGGCAAATCCCTGTGCTATCAATTGCCCGCGCTGTGCCGCAGCGGCGTCACCGTGGTGATATCGCCGCTGATCGCATTGATGCGCGATCAGGTCCGTGCCCTGCGCGAAGCCGGGGTGGCCGCCGGGGCGCTGACCTCGGGCAATACCGAGGAAGAGACCGAAGAAGTGTTTGCCGCCCTCGATGCCGGGGCGCTGAAACTGCTTTACATGGCCCCGGAACGGCTGGCCGCTTCGGGCACGCAAACACTGATGCGGCGCATCGGGGTGGGCTTGATTGCTGTGGATGAAGCCCATTGCGTCAGCCAATGGGGCCATGATTTCCGCCCCGATTACCTGCGCATCGGGGCCATGCGCGCCGATTTAAACGTGCCTTTGGCCGCCTTTACGGCCACCGCAGATGCAGAAACCCGCGCAGAAATCGTCACCCGGCTGTTTGATGGGCGCGCGCCGGAGACCTTTTTGCATGGGTTTGACCGGCCCAATATCCATCTGGCCTTTGCCCCCAAAGACCGCCCCCGCGCCCAGATCCTAAGCTTTGCCGCCGCCCGACCGGGCCGCTCGGGCATTGTCTATTGCGGCACCCGCGCCAAGACCGAGACCCTGGCCCAAGCCCTGCGCGAGGATGGCCATAGCGCTTGCGCCTATCACGGGGGCATGGATGCGGAAGATCGCCGGGCGGTGGAAACCCGATTTCAGCGCGAAGATGGCTTGATCGTCGTGGCCACGGTGGCTTTTGGGATGGGCGTGGACAAACCCGATATCCGCTGGGCCGCCCATGCGGATCTGCCCAAATCCATCGAGGCCTATTACCAGGAAATCGGTCGGGCCGGGCGCGATGGCGCCCCTGCGGAAACCCTGACCCTATTTGGCGCCGATGATATCCGCCTGCGCCGGGCGCAGATCGACGAAAGCGCCGCCCCGCCCGAGCGCCGCGATGCAAATCATGGGCGGCTGAACGCTTTGCTCGGCCTGGCCGAGGCCACATCCTGCCGGCGGCAAAAACTGCTGGCCTATTTCGGCGAAGAGGCCCCTACTTGCGGATCTTGCGATTTTTGCGACACCCCGCCAGAGCTATTTGATGGCACCGAAGCGGTGCGCAAAGCGCTTTCGGCGGCGCTGCGCACGGGCGAGAGCTTTGGCGCGGGGTATTTGATCGATATCCTGACCGGCAATGCCACGGAAAAAGTCACGCAGCGCAGCCATGACAATCTGCCCACATTCGGCGTCGGCAAGGATCTGTCGCGCAATTCTTGGCAAGGGGTGTTCCGGCAAATGATGGGCCATGATCTGATGCGCCCCGATGCCAGCCGCCATGGGGCATTGGTCATGACCGATCGCGCTTTGCCGGTGCTGAAAGGCACACAAAGCGTGACCCTGCGCCGGGATGCGGTGCGCCGACTGGCCAGCCGCCCGGCCGCCAAAGCTTTGGTGAGCGAGGAAAACGCGCCGCTTCTCTCGGCGCTCAAAGCCAAGCGCCGCGCCCTGGCCGAGACGCAATCGGTGCCTGCTTATGTGATCTTTCCCGACCGCACCTTGATCGAAATGGCCGAGGCCCGCCCCGATAGCCTGGATGCGATGGCCGGGATCAGCGGCGTCGGCGCAAAAAAGCTCGATCGCTATGGGGCGCTGTTTCTCGAAGTCATCCTGGGCGCGCCCGCCCCAGAGCTGCACCCGACCAGGCGCAAATTGGCAGGCGGGCCGGCAGGATCGCTTTTCGATGCGCTGCAAGAGACGCAACAGCGCCTGGCGCGCGGCGATTGCGGCACGCTCAAACCGCTTTCTTGCACCCATTCCACCTTGCGCATTCTCGCCCAGACCCGGCCCAGCACGCTGGAGGCGCTGGAGCGGGTGCAGGGGATGGGGCCGCTCAAGGCAGAGCGGTTTGGCACGGCCTTTCTAGAGCTGCTTGCCGGGGCTGGATCTGAAGGGTGAGATCGCTAAATATGGAGCAGTTCAGCAAAAGGATCTTGGGATGCTCGTGACGGTTTCGCCTGCCAAACGCCTTGATTGGGCCGCGCGCCCAGAGATCACCATGACCGCGCCGGATTTCCCTGAAGACGCCGCTTATCTGGCCAGTGTCGCCCGCGCGCTCAGCGCCGCCGAGCTGAAAAAACTCATGGGGATCAGTGACAATCTGGCCAAGCTGAACCGCGAGCGGTTCCAAGATTTTAGCGCAGATCCCGCCCCAGACGCCCTACGCCCTGCGGCCATGGCCTTTGCAGGCGATACCTATGCCGGGCTCGAAGCTCCTTCGCTTGAGGCCGAGGAATTGGCCTGGGCCCAAGATCACCTGCGCATTCTTTCAGGGCTTTATGGGCTGTTGCGCCCGCTGGATGGTATTCAGCCCTACCGGCTAGAAATGGGCAGCCGCTTGGCCAATCGCGAAGGAGCCAATCTTTACGCCTATTGGGGCGCGCGCTTGGCCAAAGCGCTGCAAGCCCAAGCAGTCCAGATCGGCAGCGATTGCTTGGTGGCCTGTGCGTCCAATGAATATTTCAGCGCCGTGGATCCCAAAGCCCATACTCTGCGGGTGATCACGCCGGTGTTTTTGGAAGAGCGCGCCAATGGCGAGGCGAAAATCGTGAGCTTTTATGCCAAGAAAGCCCGCGGGGCCATGGCCCGTTTTATCATCCAACACCGGTTAACGGATCCCGCGGCACTGCAAGATTTCGATCTGGGCGGCTATCGCTATGATGCGGAGCGCAGCAGCCCCGATCAGCCGGTATTTCTGCGCAATGCAGAGGCGGAAAAAGCCGCCTGATCTACCCGGTCTCAGAGGCCTCTGCCGCTGCGCGGGCGGCTGGGTCCGGGTTATACTGGGCGATCATGTCATGGATCGCGGCTTTGCGCAGGGGTTTGGTCAGGTAGTGATCCATCCCCGAGGCCATAATCTCTTCTCCATCCCCATCCATCGCATGGGCGGTAAGGGCGCAGATCGGCACATGGCCTCCTTGGGTTTCCTCAAGGCTGCGGATGGTGCGCGTGGCCTCTTTTCCATCCATTTCTGGCATGGAGACATCCATGAAAATCAGATCTGGCTGAAATTCTTGATAGGCCTCCACCGCTTCGCGGCCATTATTGGCAAAGCGCAGCTCGATCTCGAGGGTTTTGACCATCTTTTTAAACACCAGTTGATTGGTCCGGTTATCCTCGGCCGCCAGCACCCGCATCAGGCGCGCGGGGGCCGCGCTTGGGGTTTCTGGCGCTTGCTCTTTGGGCGGCGCGGGCACGGCCCCGCCAATATCCACCAGCTTTTGATAGAGATCGCGCCGCAGCAGCGGTTTTTGCAGCACCCCATCAAGCAAAGATTTCGCCGCTGGCGCCCGCAGCACCGCCGGGTTCGAGGTCAACAGCAAGACCGGCGCAGAAATGCCCTGATCGCGCAAGGCTTCGGCCAGGTCCAGCCCCGACATTTCCGGCATTTGGTGATCGGTCAGGATCAGATCAAAGCTTTCGGGATGGCTGGCCAGCGCCTCGGCCGCCGAGCGGCAAGAAGTGACCTCGAGCCCCATGGCACTGAGCTGTTTGGTCAAAATCGTGCGGTTGATATGCTGATCATCAATGATCAAGGCCGAGCGCAGTTTTGACGGCGCTTTCAGCGCATCCCCATGGCTGCCTTCGGCCACTTCCAATTCGATCTGAAAGCCGAAACAGGCGCCTTTGCCTTCCTCGGAATCCACCCAAATCTCGCCTTTCATCAGCCCCACCAATCGCTGGGTGATGGCCAGGCCCAAACCCGTGCCTTCGAATTTGCGGTTCCGCTCATCCTCGACCTGATTAAATTCACCAAAGACATGGTCGATCTTATCCGCGGGAATGCCGATCCCGGTATCTTCGACCGAAACATGAAGCTGATACTGATTGCTGCCCTCATCCCCGGCAAAGCCCGTCACCCGCACCAGCACATGGCCCTCAGAGGTGAATTTGACCGCATTGCCCACCAGATTGGTGAGGATCTGCCGAAACCGCCCTGGATCCGCCACAAAGCGGGTGGGCAGGAAAATGTCGTAATCCACCAACAGCACCAGGCCTTTGTCCTGGGCCGTGGGGGTAAGCAGAATGATCACCTCGTGAATGGCCCGTTCCAGATCAAAGGGCTCGGGATGCAAAGTGAGTTTTTCCGCCTCGATCTTAGAATAATCGAGCACATCATTGATGATGACCAACAGCGCTTCGCCGGAACTTTTGATGGTCTCGGCGTAAAGGCGCTGCTCTTCATCCATATCGCTGTCGCATAGCAATTCGGCCATGCCCACGACCCCATTCATCGGGGTGCGGATCTCATGGCTCATATTGGCCAGAAAGGCCGATTTCGCGCGATTGGCCGCTTCGGCCCGATCTGCCGCTTCGAGCAATTGCTGCTCGTAATGAATATTGTCCGAGATATTCAAAGCCAGCGACACCATATCCCCGTCTTGGCCCCGGCGATCCACCAATTTGATATGGCGTTCATCCCATAGCTTAATGGTCAAAGGGGCCACCGGATCGGTTTGCCAGCGCGCCAGCATCTCGCCGCGCCAATCCGCAGCTGGGGTCAGGCCGATATCAAACAGACCTTCTTGCAAAATCAGATCCAGCAGATCGTGATAGGTGATGCCCGGCACGATCCCGTCAATGCCCGCAAAAAGCTCTAGATAAGCGCGGTTGGCCATGACCAAACGGTTTTCCGCATTGAACACGGCAAACCCATCTTCGATGGTCTCCAGCGCATCCCAAAGCCGCCGCTCTGCGGTCACCGCCACTTTATTGGCGCGTTCCAGATCCGCCTGAACCTGGGTATTGCGCCCTTCAAGCTCTTCGGTGACCGAGCGAATGGTTTTCACTTCCGCACGTTTTTCAACAATTTCATCGGAAAGAAGGCGCGCATGATCGGCCAATTTGCGATTGGCACGAATCAATTCGCGGGTTTTCTGCTCCAGACGCCGTTCCGCAGCCAAACGGCCCCGCCGTTCTTGCGCCAGCATATCATGCAGGGTCTGACCCGCTCTGTCATCCATTGCTACTCTGCCCCAAAGCTCTCGGGGGAGTTTGGGGCAGAGGCGTAAATAGAGCTTGAATCAGCTCAACTCAGAGAAGCTCAAGCTTTACAGACGTTCAAAAGCCAGGGCGATACCTTGGCCGCCGCCGATACACATGGTGGCCAGGCCACGCTTGCCGCCGGTACGCTCGAGCTCATAGAGCGCTTTGAGGATGATGATCGCGCCTGTGGCCCCCACCGGGTGACCCAAAGAGATCGCACCGCCATTGGGGTTCACTTTGGCACCATCAAAACCCAAAGCCTGAGACACGGCCAGCGCTTGCGAGGCAAACGCCTCGTTGGATTCGATCACATCGAAATCGCCCGCGCTCAGCCCGGTACGCTCAAACAGCTTTTCCACCGCCGGGATCGGGCCAATACCCATCACCTCGGGGCGCACGCCGGCATGGGCATAGCCCAGAATGCGCGCTTTGGGCTTCAGGCCAGCTTTTTCCGCCGCTTCCGCGCGGGCCAGAACCATGGCCGCTGCACCATCATTAAGGCCCGATGCGTTGCCCGCGGTCACAGTGCCGTCTTTTTTGAAGGCAGGGCGCAGACCGGCCAGGGCTTCCATGCTGGTGGCTTTGGGATGCTCGTCCTTGACGAAATCCACCATGTCGCGCTTGACCTTAACCTGTACCGGCACGATCTGGCTGTCGAAATAGCCCGCTTCCATCGCTTTGGCCGCGCGGTTTTGGCTTTCCAGAGCAAAGGCATCTTGAGCTTCGCGGGTGATGCTATGCTCATCGGCCACATTTTCCGCGGTCACGCCCATATGGCCGGTGCCAAAGGGACAGTTCAGCGCGCCGAGCATCATGTCGAGCACTTTGGTATCGCCCATTTTCTGACCCCAACGGGCATTGGTCATCGCATAGGGGGACCGGCTCATATTCTCGGCCCCGCCAGCCACGGCGAAATCCGCATCGCCCAGCATCAGGTTCTGAATGGCCGAAACCGTGGCTTGGATGCCCGATCCGCATAGGCGGTTCACATTCATCGCCGGAGCTTCATTGGGAATGCCCGCTTCCACAGCCGCCGCGCGAGAGACATACATATCCCGCGGCTCAGTATTGATCACATGGCCCATGACCACATGGCCGATTTGGCCGCCTTCAACACCCGAGCGTTCCATCGCGGCTTTGATCACCGTGGTCGCCAGGGAAATGGGCGGGGTCGCGGCCAAGCTGCCGCCAAAGCTGCCAATCGCGGTGCGGGCACCGTCCAGAATCACGATATCGGACATGGGGATCTCCTCCTGACTATGTCGAAGAGATATGTATCAGCACGATTTCAGGAGGCACCCCTAAACGCAACGGCACGCCGGAATAGCCCAACCCGCCGGACACGACCAAATGTCGCGCCCCCTTTCGATGATGACCATGGGCATAGCGCGCGCCATAGCGCGAGGGCACATAGGGCCGCCAACCAAAAGGCGCGATTTGCCCGCCATGGGTATGGCCGCTGATCTGCAACGCCACCGGGCTGTCATGGATTTCAAATATATCTGGCTCATGGGCCAAAAGGATGGCGCTGGCCCCATCAGGCACATCGCGAAAAGCCGCCTCATGATCATGATTGCCCATCGCGCCCCGGCCCAGATCGTAACGCCGCCCCATCTGACTGCCCAGCCCCACCAGCCAAATCTCTTGGCCGTCATGCATCACCGCCATGGCGCGGTTTTCCAACACCGGCAGCTGCGCGGCCTCAAGCGCCTCAATCACCGAATTGCGCTGCCCCGCGCTTTGCCGCGCAAGATCACAATCGGTCCAATCGTGATTGCCCATCACCGACCACACCCCCAACGGCGCTGATAGCGCGCGAAGATGCTCGGTGATCTCATGGGCTGCCGCGGGCCGGGAAAACGGGCGCATTTTGCGATCCAGCAACAAATCCCCCGCCTGGATGATCACATCCGGGGCCAGGGCATTCACCTGGGTCACCCAATGGGAAAGATGATCCAGCGGCGTCCAAGGCGCCCCGATATGCAGATCACTGATCACCGCGATGCGCAAAGGCGCGGCCTGCCAGCGGGGCGAGGCAATCGCATAGCGGCGCAGCCGGGCGGCTTTGGCTTTGCGTCGGATCAAT
>JAOXSB010000182.1 GCA_025800345.1 Mangrovicoccus sp.
GGCGATCAGCGCATGTAAGGAGCGATAGATGCGCATGGCCAAGAGCTAGCGGAGGCGCGGGCAAAACTCAAAGCGGTTTTGCTGCGCGGGACAGAGGGCGTGGTTTAGGCTGCGGGCTTGCGGCGAAACCGTTTGGCCAGTGGGGCGATGAGATAGATCACCACCGGGACAACGAGCAGACCCACCACCAGGCCCACAAGCGCGGTCAGGCTTGATTCGCCCAGCCAGCCCCAGAAACCGCCATGGGCGATATGGCCGGTAATCTCGTGCAGCATATGCATCGGGCCGTGCAGCCCCAAATGTTCCAACCCGTGCAGCAAGATCCCCCCGCCCACCAAAAGCATGGCGGCCGTGCCGATAATCTTCAGCGCTTTGAGCAAATAGGGCATCGCGCGCACAATCCCACGGCCAAAGCCGCGGGTCAGGCCAAACCGCCCATTTTGCGCCAGATAAACGCCAATATCATCGGCCTTAACGATCAGCGCTACCGCCCCATAGACCAAAGCTGTAATGCCGATGGCCACCACGGCCAGGGTGACGGCTTGTTCAAACAGCGTGCTGCTGGGCAGCACCGAAAGGGCAATGGCCATAATTTCGGCGGATAGGATGAAATCGGTTTGGATTGCGCTTTTGACCCGGCGGTCTTCTTCGGATTGGCCGAGCGTTGCCCCGTCTGTGTTGGGCGTTTCCGCATGATGGGCATGGGGAAAGAAGCTCTCAAGAACCTTCTCGGCCCCTTCAAAGCATAAATACAACCCGCCGATCATCAGAATCGGAGTGATCAGCCAGGGGGCGAGGGCTCCTAAAATCAGCGCGGCGGGCAGCAAGAACAGCAATTTATTCTTGATCGAGCCTTTGGCGATTTCATCACAATGGGCAATTCGCGTTCGGCGGCAAACCCGACCACAAAGCGCGGGGCAACCGCGGCATCATCGATCACCAGCC
>JAOXSB010000184.1 GCA_025800345.1 Mangrovicoccus sp.
CGGCAGCCCAATTGCCCAAGGCCAGATCCTGCGCAACCCCGCCTATGGGGAAAGCTTGCGCAGCATGGCCCAAGATGGCGCGCAGGTTTTCTATCACGGCTCCATCGCCGAGGGGATCATCGAAACCATTGCAGGTTTTGAAGCCAATCCCGGCTATATGAGCTTGCAAGACCTCGCAGGCTATCATGTGAAAACCCGCGCCCCGGTCTGTGTACCCTATCGCAGCTATGAGATCTGCGGCATGGGTCCGCCCTCTTCAGGAGCGCTCACCGTCGGGCAAATTCTAGGTCTGCTCGCCCCTTATGATCTGGCAGCCTTGGGCTCAAACAGCCCCGAGGCCTGGCGCCTGATTGGCGATGCGTCACGTCTGAGCTTTGCCGATCGCGGGCTTTATATGGCCGATAGCGATTTCGTAGCTGTGCCGGTCAAAGGCTTGACGGACCCGGCCTATCTGGCTGAGCGGGCACAATTACTGCAGGGCGATGATGCTTTGCCCGAAACTGCGCCGGGCAATCCTGGATTTGATCACGCCGGGCTTTGGGCCGCCGATGAAAGCGTTGAGCTGCCCTCCACCTCGCACATCTCGATTGTGGATGGGGCAGGCAATGCCCTGTCCATGACCACAACCATCGAGAACGGCTTTGGGGCGCGGCTGATGACGCCGGGCGGGTTCTTGCTCAATAATGAACTCACCGATTTTTCCTTCCGCAGCCATGTGGACGGTCGCCCCATCGCCAATGCCATCGCCCCGGGCAAACGCCCGCGCTCATCTATGGCCCCGACCATCGTGCTGCGCGACGGGGCGCCGGTTTTGGTGCTGGGCTCGCCCGGCGGGTCGCGGATCATCGGCTATGTGGCCAAAACTCTGATCGCGCATCTTGATTGGGGCCTGGATCTGCAAAGCGCCATCGCCCTGCCCCATCTGGTCAATCGCTTTGGCACGTATGATCTGGAACAAGGCAGCGCGGCAGAGGCTCTCGCCGCCCCGCTGCAAGCCATGGGATATGAGGTTAACCTGCGGGCACTGACATCAGGGCTGCACGGGATTGCGATCAGCGATCAGGGGCTTTTGGGCGGGGCAGATCCCCGGCGCGAAGGCATTGCCCTGGGGGAGTAAACGGCTTGGTTACAGGCCTTGGACCAGCGCTTGAACATCGCAAATCGTGATTTTCTTGCGCCCCAGCTCGATCACATCGGCCTTTTTCAACCGCGCGAAGACTCGGCTGACCGCTTCGCGATTGGCCCCCACATGGGCCGCGATCTCGCTATGAGTAGGGGCCGGGTCGATCACCCCGCCATCATATAACCGCTTCTCGGCCATGGCCAAGCGCACCAGCATCAGCTTCACCCGGGTTTCTACATCATGCACCACCAGCTCAAAAATGCGCTGATTGAGACGACGGTTGCGGGCGCAAAGATCCTTCATCACATTGCGGGCCAGCTGCGGATAGGTTTCCAACCAGAGTAGGAAATGTATCCCACGAATGCGGCCCAACATACTGTCTTCTGCCGCAGTGATTGTCAGCGACCGCGGCCCCTGATCCAAAGCCGCCATTTCGCCAAAATAGCTCTGAGCAGCAAATTCCGCATAAGCGACTTCTTTGCCTTCATCAGAGAGCAACAGCCCGACCAAACGACCGCGCAGAACCACAAACACATCCGAAGAGCTTTCGCCCTTTTCAACCACGATCTGACCTTTGGCCACGCGCATGGGCATCACGTCCTTGACCAGCTCCGCGAGCTCATCAGACCCGATGTCTGTAAAAAGACCGATATGAGTAATATCTGCTGCTTTGATCAAAATACCGCCCAATCCGCAGAAAAACCGAGGATCGCCTCCCTTAAGGAAACAAACCATACAGTAGTCAGCGCTATTGGGAAGAGCCAAGGGAGTGATGATGCCATCTCCAACCAGCAAGATCCGGCACCATCACCCCTTTAGGCGCAATAGTTTACTTTATTAAATACCATCGATCCCCAAGACCTGGGCCTTCGAGACCAATCTCAATATTTGATATACTTAACGTTTTATCCAACAACCTTAACAAGCAATGTGCGCTGAGATACAAACTTGCCGTTTTTTTCGAGCTTATTGGGCTTGAACCAAGCAATTTCGCTGGAATTTTAACCTTTCCCTAAGGCCAACTCTGTTCCCGCATAACCAGGATTTCGAAGCGGGGATCTTCACCAAGCGTCAATATCCACGGCCTAAACCATCCCACGCGAGCCCTATAGGATGTGGAATGGTATTGATTAACAAAATGTTATGGCATTTCTTTTGTGCCGTGTTTTTCTTTATAGTTGGCGCCACGAGCCTTCACGCGAGCAATGGCACCCTCGCTTGGTCAGGATATGGCGCGAAAGCGCGCAACAGCTCCGAATCGTCCCAATCTGCGCCGAATCGCGCCGCCCATGGCTCAACCCAGACAAGATCCGCGGGCCGCGCACCGTTTTTAGCCTCCCCCAAACAAGGGCTGATGCCCGCCCGCGCGGCCTCTCCTTGGTTTGGGCAAGCGCGCAGCAATATGTTGCCGCGCTCGTCGCCCGACCGGCGCAGCACCCGGTTTAGATCCCAATCCCGCGCACTCTCGCGCCGGTTTGGAGCGCCCCCAACGGCACAAGTGATAACCGCCTTAATTGCCCACCCGCCCGCGGATTTTTCCGACCTCACGGCCCTTGGCTGTATTGCGGTCTCCATTTACCACGAAGCGCGCAACCAACCGGCTGCAGGGCAATACGCGGTGGGTTCGGTGATCCTAACCCGCGCGGCCACCCCCGAACGATGGGGCAACACCCCCTGCGCCGTGGTGCAGCCCGTGCAATTCTCGTATCTGAGCCCGGATCGCCGCTTTGCCCCGATCACCGATCATCGCGCCTGGGCCATGGCGGTGGACGTGGCCGCGCAGGTGCTCGCCGATGGTCCCGCGCCTGCTTTGAAGGGCGCAGATCACTATCACGCCACTTATGTTTGGCCCCGTTGGAACCAAGACATGACCGCGATTGGGCGCATCGCCGATCATGTGTTCTGGCGCAGCGCCGCGCAACGCTCAAACCGCGCCCCTTAGGGCCAAGGCGCAAGGCCATCCTCTGCGCTGCCTCATGGGCCTAACGCAATTTTAAGCCCCCTCGCCTAAGCCCAAAGCACCGCCTGCCCCCGGCCAGAACAGCCCTTGGATGAGCAGAATGCTCTTATGTGATGTAAAATGAAGTCACTGCCTTTCGACACGAGCAAAATATTTCAACCGACGATTTTGCTCGCCATCGCATTGATGTCCATCATTGTCATGATGATCCTGCCCATGCCCGCCTGGGTGCTTGATATTGGGCTGGTGGGCTCTTTTGGCCTGGCGATTTTGATCTTCACCACCACGCTTTTCATCGAACGGCCCTTAGATTTCTCGGCCTTCCCGACGGTTTTGCTAGCCTCGCTGATGCTGCGCCTGTCCTTGAATGTCTCTTCGACCAAGCTGATCATCGGCCAAGGGCATACGGGCACCCATGCTGCGGGCGAAGTGATCCAGGGCTTTGCCATGTTCGTTATGGGCGGCAGCGTGATCATCGGCTTGGTGGTTTTTGGCGTGCTCTTGATCGTCAATTTCGTGGTGATCACCAAAGGTGCCGCCCGCATGGCCGAGGTTGGCGCGCGTTTCGCCCTTGATGGGATGCCCGGCAAGCAACTGGCCATCGATAGCGATTTATCCGCAGGGGCCATCGATCATGAAACCGCCAAAGCGCGGCGCAGCCAAGAACAGGCCGAAACCACCTTTTTCGGCTCCCTGGATGGGGCTTCAAAATTCGTTAAGGGCGACGCCATTGCCGGGCTGTTGATCACGGCGCTGAATTTGATCATGGGGCTCGTCATCGGGTTGAGCCTACATGGCATGCCCATTGGGGATGCCTTCACCACCTATGCCATTCTTACGGTCGGAGATGGGCTCGTCACCCAAATCCCAGCGGTGATCATTTCCATTGCCTCCGCTCTGCTGCTGGCCCGCGGCGGGGCCACGGGCTCTACGGATATGGCTCTGGCCAAACAATTAGGGCGCAACCCCGCTGCTTTGTCCACCGTAGCGCTGTTGATGGCGCTGCTGGGCTTTGTGCCGGGCCTGCCGATCCTGCCGTTTTTGATTGGGGCCCTGGCGCTTGGAGGATTTGCGCGCATCGCCGCAAAACGCATCGCTGAGGCCGAACAAGAGGCTGAAACCCTGCCGCCTCCGGAGCCCGCCGAACAAGGATCTCGCCTGGGAGATGTGCTCGCGGTGGAGGATATTCACCTGCTTTTTGCCCCCAATTTGGTGCCCATGGTGCTGGATACAGCCACCGGGCTGGATATGCGGATCACCAATATGCGCCGCCATTTGGCCGAGAGCTTTGGGGTTTTGCTTAGCGAAGTGCGCCTGACCGATGATCCAAGCCTTGAAGACGGCACTTATGTGATCCGCCTGCAAGGGGTGGAAACCGTGCGCAATCGCGTCAAACCCGATCAAGTGCTGGCCCTGCTGCAAGAAGGCGCTCAAGGCCTGCCCGCTGGCGAGGATGTGCGCGAGCCAGTCTATGGCGCGCCGGCCCGCTGGATCGATATCGGGGACCGTGAAACCGCCAGCTTGCATGGCTTGACCGTGGTCGCCCCCACCGAAGTGATCTCGACCCATCTGCTGGAAACCATCAAAGGCGCGCTGTCGCGCCTGATGACCCTAAGCAGCCTGCGCGCGCTGCTCGATCAGATGACCTCGCTGAGCGACGAGACCCGCGCAGCGGCCAATCGGCGGCTTTTTGACGAGTTGATCCCCGACAAAGTGCCGATGGATCTGCTGCTGATCGTGCTGCGCATGTTGCTCGACGAGCAAGTCTCTATCCGCAACCTGCCGCTCATTATGGAATCCATCGCCGAGGCGCGCCCGCTGCTCGGCACCCCCGAAGCGATCACAGAACATGTGCGCCAACGGCTTGGGTTTCAGATCATCGCGGGGATCTTGCGCCAAGATGGATGCTTGCCCCTGGTGCAGCTCGCCCCGGAATGGGAACGGCGCTTTGAGACCCATCAGGTGGAAACGGAGCAAGGGCGGCGCGACGTGGCCTTGCCCCCCGATGAGTTTAACCGCCTCACCGCCAATATGGTGGAGCGCATGAATTCCGCCACCGATGCAGAGACCAGCCCGGCCTTGGTCACCGCCGCCCATCGCCGCAGGTTCCTACGCACGGTTGCACGGGCAAGCGGGCTCAGCGCCCCGGTGCTGTCTTACGAAGAAATCGGCATAGATGCGCGCCCAGCAGTTGTTGGCGTGGTGCCCCCATGATCGCAACGCTGAGCGCTTTGGCAGAGCTGTTTGGCCCCTGGCTTTGGGCCGGAGCGCTGATCGGCTTGCGTATCAGCGCGGCGGTGTTTCTGCTGCCTGCCTTTGGCGCGCAAATGGTGCCGATGCGGGTTCGCCTGGGCATGGCATTTGCGCTGACCTTGCTTGTCACGCCCTTGGTGCCTCTGCCTTCGGGCTGGGGTGTGCCGAATTTTGCGCTATTGATCTCTGCTGCCATGAGCGAAAGCTTAACTGGGCTGTGTTTTGGCTTTGCTCTTCGCCTCACGATCTGGATCTTGCAAATCGTGGGCAGCATCGCCGCCCAATCCATCTCGCTCTCGCAAATCCTCGGCGGGGCAGGCGTTGATCCGCAACCGGCCATCTCCCAGCTATTCGTTGTGGCAGCGCTGGCCCTTGCCATGATGGCCGGTTTTCACATCCAAATCGTCAGCGCCTTTGTCAAAAGCTATGATCTGGTGCCCCTGGGCCAATTCCCCCTAGCCGCTGCCATGAGCGATTGGGCGGTGGGGGAAGTGGCCGCGGGCTTTGCGCTGGCGTTTTCCTTGGCCGCCCCATTTGCCATTGCCTCGCTGCTTTACAATATGGCTCTGGGCGCCATCAATCGCGCCATGCCGCAGCTTATGGTGGCATTTGTCGGTGCTCCGGCGATCACCGCAGGCGGCCTGGCCTTGCTGGCCATTGCAGCGCCACTGATCTTGATGCTCTGGCTAGAACGGCTGGCCCAAGCCCTGGGGCAGCCTTTCGGACCGTTGCCATGAGCGGGCCAGAGGAAGACACTGAAAAACCGTATGAGGCGACGCCGCGAAAACTTGAAGAAGCGCGCAAACGCGGCGAAATCCCAAAATCAAATGATCTGATCACCGCTGGCGGGTTTTTGGGGTTTTTTCTCGCCGCCGGGCTGTTCGGCGCCTCCAGCTTGCAGCAGCTGGGCACGCTGCTCACCGCCATGATCGCCCAAAGCCATGAATTTGCCCCAGTGCTTTTGGGCGATGGAGGGCGCAGCCTGGGCGGCGGTTTAATCGGGCGCTTGTTTTCCAGTCTCTCGCCTTGGTTGATCTTGCCCGCGCTCACCGCCTTGGTGGTGATCTTGGCCCAACGCAGCTTGACCTTTAGCGGCAAGAAACTTGAGTTTAAGCTGTCGCGCATTTCCATAATCGCCAATTTCAAGAACCGCTTTGGCCGGGCGGGCCTGTTTGAATTTGCCAAAAGCTTTTCCAAGCTGATCATTATCTCTTGTGCGCTAGGGTTTTTCCTGCGCGAGCGGTGGCCCAATCTGATGCGTAGCATGGCGCTTGAGGCCAATGCCGGGGCGGCGGTGATGCTGCAACTCTCGCTGGGGTTTCTGACGGCGGTGATCGGCATTTTCACCCTGATCGGGATCATCGATTTTCTGTGGCAATATGCAGAACATCTTCGGAAAAACCGCATGAGCCATCAGGAGCTGAAAGACGAAACCAAGCAAAGCGAAGGCGACCCTTATCTCAAACAAGAGCGGCGCGAACGCGGCATGAGCATTGCGGCAAACCGTATGATGGCCGAAGTGCCCGATGCCGATGTGGTTTTGATCAATCCCGAACATTACGCGGTAGCGCTAAAATGGGATCGCAGCCCCGGATCCGCCCCGGTCTGCGTCGCCAAAGGCGTGGATCACATCGCGCTCAAAATCCGGGAAACCGCCACCGAAGCCGGTGTTCCCATCCATCGCGATCCGCCAACCGCGCGGGCGCTTTACGCCACCACCGAGCTCGATCAACAGATCGCGCCCGAACATTACAGGGCCGTGGCTGCGGCCATACGCTTTGCCGAGAAGATGCGCGAGAAAGCCAAACACCGTGACGGATCCAGACTATAATCGCTTGCAAGACCTGCTGCGTTTGGCCGAGCTCGACCAAAGCCAAAGCGCCGCCAATCTACAGCAGAAATCAGCGCATGAAACGCGCTTGGCCTTGCAGATGGCAACCCTTTCGCCACGGCGTGTTTTAGAAGATGGCAGCTATGATCTCTTCACCGCCACGGGCCAGGCGGCCCATTGGCAAACTTGGCTCCATCTGGAGCGTCGGCGGCTCAGCATTTTAAGCGCCCGGGCCCGGCTGGCGGTTGAGGCCGCCCGGCGCAGCCATGCGAAAACCACCGCAAGATATCAAGTATTGGAAAAGCTCACCCAAGCGCGCAAACCAAAGCGCCGCGATTAAACATCCTTTTTGAGCAGATCGACGATCAACACATCCATTACCTGCACGCCGACAATGCCCACTGCGGTTTCCTTCAGCAAACCGCGCACCGCATCCAAGCCCCGGCCATTGACAAAATCCGTGGAAAATCCCCCCGCCGAGGAATGGTCAAAAAGCACATTGAGAAATGCATCGCGCAATTTGGGCATACGCTCATAAATCAACTCTTGGGCCACGGAATCCACTTCCAAAGTCAGTGAGAGCACAACAAGGGATGTAATCGCCTCATCCGAGGCCACCGGCACGATGAATTGATTGTCGAACTCGATAAAGGTGGTCTGGATTTCCACCGGATAACCGCCCGCGGCCTCTTTGCCTTCAGCGTCTTGCCCGCCCGAAGCATAAGCTGTTGGCGGGCAATCAACATGTTCTGCCTTGGCCTGTTCCTGGGGGGGCGGGCGCAAAACATACCCCGCCCCTGCCCCCCCAAGCAGACCGATAATCGCAAACACGATCGGAAGAAGCTTTCCCATCCCCTTCCTCCTTAGAATGGCAGAATGATATCGGCGATTTGCTGACCGTATCGCGGCTGTTGCACATCATTGATCTGACCACGGCCCCCATAGGAGATCCTGGCCGAAGCGATCTTGTCATAGGTGATCTCATTTTGCCGGGAGATATCCTCGGGGCGCACATAGCCCTCCACCAGCAGCTCGCGGATTTCGAAATTCACCCGCACTTCCTGAGAGCCTTGCAAACGCATCACCCCATTGGGCAACACATCTGTGATCGTCGCAGCGATGCGCAATGTGAGCTTTTCTTTGCGCTTCACTTGGCCTGTGCCCTCATAGGAACTGTCGGTGCCCAGATCGACCGCATTATCTGATGTTGCCCCACTAGGCAGCACTTGGTCCAAACGCTGGGGAATGCCGAGCAATTGTTTAAGCTCGAGGCTTTCTTCTGCCGAGCGCTCCCGAGAGGTGGTGTTCGAGATCTCGGCTTTTTCATCGATCTCCACCACAACCGTTAGGATCTCGCCCCGTTCACTGGCCCGCTGATCGCCCAACAGCGAATTGCGCCCACCGCTCCACAGTGAGGCGCGGTCCACATCTCGCCGGGTTTCCAAACTGCGGGGAAGCCCAGGCACCGCCATGGCCAAATGCTCGGCACCGGTATTAGTGGGGGTGAATTCAGGGCGCTGGCCCACATGTTCCATCCGTCCGCAGCCAGCGAGGATCACGGAAGATCCCAACAATACAATGAGCGCATTCTTCATAGCTTATCTCCTGGTTGCAGCGTTACTGATGACCGCGCACCGCGACGGTTCCATCGGGCAAAACCGTGCCCATGACCGAGCTTCGCGAGCTCAAATTCAGCACCCTCAAGCGCCCCCCGATCCCAGCCCGGCCCAAAGCCCGGCCTTCTGTGGTGATCGCCAAGCCATTGCGGTGATAGCTCAAAGTGACGATCTGGTTGCGCTCCACCACCGCCGGGGGCGAAAGATCCTCAGGGCGCAGTGGCTGACCAAGATAGATATTGCGGCGGGTTTCAAATCCGATCGCTTGCTCAAGCGTGCTCACCCCGCCCGGCACCATGTCTTGGGAAAGCCTCACATCGCCTGGCGCAATGATTGTTTCGGCCCGAAGGGTTTTGGTGGCCACCACCGTTTCTGCCACAGCCGCCCCCGTGGGCACCCATAGGCTCAACAGAGCGGCGGCAAATTTCAGGCCAAACCACATCAGCGCACCTGGTTGGTTGCGGCCATCATCTCATCGGCGGCCGTGATGACTTTGGCATTGAGCTCATAGCCCCGCTGTGCCTCGATGAGCTCGGTCACCTCGCGCACCGCATCCACGGTGGATTCCTCCAGATATCCCTGACGCAAAATGCCGATACCGCTATCGCCAGGGTCGCCGATATTGGCCGGACCCGAGGCTTCGGTTTCCTCGAAAAGATTGTCCCCGCGCGCTTCAAGCCCGCGCGGATTGACAAAGGTTGCCAAGGTGAACCGGCCCAATAGCTCGGGCTCTATCTGATCGTTGAAATAGGCATAGACCTCGCCATCGGGGTTGATCGAAAGCGAGATTGATTCCGCAGGGATAGTGATCTCTGGCTCCACCGGGAAGCCATCGGCAGTCACGATCAACCCATCTGCGTTGCGCCGCAGCCCGCCATCGCGCGTATAGGCCGATTCCCCCGAGGGCAGGGCCACTTCCAAATAGCCTTGCCCATCAATCGCCAAATCCAGATCACTATCGGTGCGTTTCAACGCACCTTGCGCCAAAAGCGTCGACACCGAGGAAGGGCGCACCCCAAGACCAAGCTGCACACCGGTGGGCAGCACCGTGCCATCGGCCGCATTGATCGCTCCGGGGCGCTCCATCTGCTGATAATGCAAATCGGCAAATTCAGCCCGGCGGGCATTATAGCCGGTGGTGCTCATATTGGCCAAGTTATTGGCGATCACCTCGACCCGAAGCTGCTGGGCCGACATGCCCGTCGCGGCGATTTTCAAAGGGCGCATGAGATCTCTCCTTTGGTGAGGTTACGATTGGCCCAAGGTGCGAATGACCGCGCGAATGCGCTCATCTTCTTGGCCCAGCAGCTTGGCGCCTTTCTCATAAGCGCGCTGCACTTCGATCAGTCGGGTAATCTCGGTGATGGGATTAACATTCGAGCTTTCCAAATAGCCTTGCAGGATCTGTGGCTCTTGCACGGCGATTGTGCCGCCTTCGGCGATAAAGCTAGTTCCCGCGCCGCGGGTCATCGCGTTGGGATCGGCGGGCATCACCAAGCCCAGTTGCGAGACCGGAAACCCGTCGACGCTCAAAGTGCCGTCGGCGGAGAGCATCACTTCTTGCGCACCGGGCGGGATAGGCACGGGCGCGCCGCCCGCATCTAAAAGCAGATCTCCATCCGGAGTGGCCAAATCACCGTTTTGATTGGGCGCAAAAGCCCCCGCACGGCTCAGGCGCAGGTCATTCCCTACCTGGATCTGAAAATACCCCTCGCCCGCAATGGCAAAATCAAATCGCCCGCCAGTGGCCCGATGCCCGCCCACGGCACGGTCGGTATAGCGCGGCTCCGCCCAAGCCATGGAAAGCGAATTGCTCTCATCTGCCAGGGCACGCACATGTTCAGCAAAAAGCACCCCTTCGCGCTGAAACCCAACGGTCGAGGCATTGGCGATATTATTGGCCAGAACCTGAAGCTCGGCCTTCAGGCCAGCTTGGCGGGTGAGGGTTGCGAAACTGGCATTTTCCATCTCAGGACCCCGTCATCAAAGGGATAATCATGTCGGTGAAAAACCCGGTGAGCATGGTGGTCATGAAGGCCATGCTCATCCAAAAAGCGATGACGATGGCCAGCAGCTTGGGCACAAAGGTCAAAGTCATCTCTTGGATCGAGGTCAGCGCTTGGAACAACCCCACGACGAGCCCAGTGACCAAAGCCACCGATAGGATCGGCAGTGAAATCACCACCGCGACCCAAAGCCCTTGGCGCAACGCGTCGTAGAATTGCAGCTCCGTCATCGGCTTAAACCGGCATCCGAAGGATTTCTTGATAGGCTTCCACAACTTTGTTGCGCACAGAGACCGCAGTTTCCACAGCCAGTTGGGATTGCGCCAAAGCTTCCACCAGCGCATGGGGGTCAGCCTCGCCGCGCAAGGTTTCCACCGCAGTGCGATCGGCCTGGGCCATCGCATCGACAAAACGATCTGCGGCCGCGCCCATTGGATTGGGGGCGGCGTCTTTTTCCAGCGCGGTTTTCGCAGTTGCATAGCTGCGGCTGGCAAGTCCGGTCGTGATTTCCATTCTGAAAACTCCTTACCTTTTGAGTAATTCGAGCACGGCCCCAGACATTTTGCGGGCCTGATCAAACATTTTGAGATTTGCCTCATAGGTTCTTTGCGCCTGGCGCCCATCGGCGAATTCCAAGGTCAAATTCACATTGGACCCCAGATAATTGCCGTTTTCATCGGCCATGGGATGGCTGGGGTCATGCAGCAAGGGCAGCGTGCTTTGATCAAGGAACACCGCGCCGGGGCGCACCTGGCCGGGCACACTGCCCGGCCCTTGGGCTGCCTCAAACTGGACCATCTTGCGGCGATAGCCCGGCGTATCTGCATTGGCGATATTCTCTGCCACATGGCGCAACCGGCTGGCCTGGGCGCGCATACCGCTGGATGAAACCGCAAGACTATTCATCAAATCCGACATGGAACCCCTTATTTACCGATGGCTGTGCGCAAAAGTTTCAGCCCGCTGCCATAGACAGTCAGAGCCAAGTTGTGATCGCGTTGGATTTCGCTGGCGCGGATCATTTCCGTCTCAAGCGAGACCGTATTGCCATTGGGGGTGGCTGTGCCGGGCAGGATCTCGGGCCGGGGGCGTAGCTCCGGGCTATGGGCGGCTTGGCGGAAATGGGCAGGATGCGAGACGCGCAGCCCTAGCTCGGCGCGCGGAGCGCCGTAAATCTCGCTAAAGGGCGGCAGATCACGCGCTTTATAGCCAGGCGTATCCGCCTGGGCCATGTTCTGCGCAGTGACAGTTTGACGATGCGCGGCATATTCAGCTTTCGCGCTCGCCAACCTGAAAAGGGTCAGGTCGTTATACATCGGGGCTTCTCCCTCGATCATGTTCAACGCCTGCTTAACTGTGATTCGTTTAAGAAAGCGTTGTTCATGACCTGTTCGCAGCTGGAGAAACCGGTGAGCCATATTGACCTGAGCGCCTTGAGCGCAGATTTGCAGAGCATCTCGCCCATGCGGCCCATTGGCCGGATCGAACGGATCCGCGATGATCGGGTGGAGCTTTCGGGGCTCACAGGGTTCGCGGCGCTTGGGGATCAGGTCACGCTGAAAGGGCAAGAAGGCCGCAAACTGCGCGGCGAGATCATGCGGATTGATCCCGATGTGGTGCATGTTATTCCCGAAGGGGATCTGGACGGGTTTACAGCCCAAGCCCCTGCCCTGTTGGACGGCCCGTTTCGCATCACCCCAAGCGAGGATTGGATCGGCCGCATTTTGGATTCCGCAGGCCGCCCGCTTGATGGCCGACCCATGCCGCGGGGCACTCTCTCGCATCCCATTCACACCCTGCCGCCCCCCGCCGCAGAACGGCGCAGTTTGGGCCCGAGGCTCGAAGCGGGCGTGGCGGTCTATAACACGCTATTGCCTTTGGTGCGGGGCCAACGCATCGGGCTGTTTGCGGGCTCAGGCGTCGGCAAAACCACTTTGCTGGGCAATTTCGCCCGCCATGTAGACGCCGATCTGGTGGTCTTGGCCCTGGTGGGCGAGCGGGGCCGAGAATTGCGCGATTTTGCCGAAGATGTACTGGGGGCAGACGGGTTGGCCCGGTCCGTTATCATCACTGAAACGTCCGACAAATCCCCCCTGGAACGCGCGCGCGCGGCGCTTTCGGCCATGACCGTGGCAGAGTTTTTCCGCGATCAAGGCAAGCATGTGCTGCTGCTGATCGATTCCGTCTCGCGTCACGCAGAAGCCTATCAAGAACTGCGTCTGAGCCTTGGAGAGCCCGCCAGTTTTCGCGGCTATCCCCCCTCGCTCGCCCATCGGCTCATGGCTTTGGCCGAACGCGCGGGCCCTGGGCATGGCTCGGCAGGCGATATCACCGCGGTGTTTTCGGTTCTGGTGCAGGGCGATGATATGCAAGAGCCGGTGGCAGATCTGCTGCGCGGGGTGCTGGATGGGCACACAGTGCTGGACCGGAAAATCGCCGAACGCGGACGGTTTCCGGCGGTGGATTTACTCCGCTCGGTCTCGCGCAGCTTGCCCCGCGCCGCCACGCAGGAGGAAAACAGTTTGATCCAAGAAGCGCGGGCTTTGCTGGGCAGCTATGATCGGGCCGAATTGATGATCCAATCAGGGCTATATAGCAAAGGCACCGATCCGCAGATTGATCGCGCCATCGCTTGCTGGCCGGCCCTAGATGCGTTTCTTGCCCAAACCGAACCTGAAACCATCGCTGAGAGCTTTGACCGGTTGCGCGGCATTCTTACCTGAGCGCGCACTGGCACTTTTCATCTGAAATCATGGGCGTAAGGTATGAGCAGCGAAGAAAGGCCCCCGATGCCCGAACCCAAGATCAACCCGATCCGAGAGACCGATGACGAGGCCCGCAGCCTGGCCCATGGCCTGCTGAGCGAGGCCCGGTTTGGCGCGCTGGCCGTGCGCGAGTTGGATAGCGGCATTCCCCATGTAAGCCGTATCGCTCTGGGGCGTGATCTTACCGGGCAGCCGCTTACCCTGATCTCGGATCTGGCGGCGCATACCCGTGCCCTGAAAGCCGATCCGATCTGTTCTTTGCTTATTGGTGAGCCTGGCGAACGGGGCGATCCCCTCACCCATCCGCGCATGACATTGATCTGCCAGGCGGAATTTCTACCGCGGGATATGGAAGGGTTTGACGCGCTACGCGCCCATTACCTAAGCCAATATCCCAAAGCACAGCTTTATGTGGATTTCGCGGATTTCAACTTCACCCGGTTACGGGTGAAGCGCGCCGATCTCAATGGCGGCTTTGGCAAAGCCTTTCAGCTTAGCCCCGAGGATCTGGGCCTGAGCTAAACGCGCAGAGAAATGGCCAAAGCGTTTTAGATCCGGGCATGGGGGTTTTGCACAATCTCAACCCCATTGATCCGCCAGCCTTCGTCTTTCACGCGCATCATCTCAAACCCCAAATGCCATGGGGCACCGCGCTGATCGCAAAGCACAAGATTTTGCACAGGCACGCCCCGCGGCGCGCGTAGACCCAAAAACCGTAACTCCCCTGGCTGCCAAAGCATGGGATAGCCTTGCCGCACCATTTGCGCGAAATGCAAAGGCCTGCCAAAGGCCCCGCGCAAAACCGGCGAGACATAGCGAAACGCCGCCTCTGTATCGCCGGCGCGAAACCCCGCGACCAAAGATCGGATAACTTGGCAGATCTTGCTGTCTTGCGCCGCATCTTCAGCCGCGCAAATCTCAGCCCGAAACACCGAAGTGCCCGATAACCTCCCGGTCAAAAATGTCTTGCGCATGCGCGCCCTCCCCATTTTCGCCTGATGAAAAGCATAAAGGGGAAAGCGCAACCGTCAAATTAACGGCGCAAGATCGCAGGTCACTTTATTGAGATGCGCCCTCGAGCAATGCGCCCGACAGCCCCGCTTCGATCAAAGCGATGGTCTCGTTCACCCCATAAAGCGCGATGAACCCACCAAAACGCGGCCCTTGCGAGGCCCCAAGCAGCACCTCGTAAATGGCTTTGAACCAATCGCGCAGGGGCTCGAATTCATGGGCTTTGCCCACGGCGAACACCTCAGATTGCAGCGCTTCAGGATCTTGGCCGCCTTCCCAGCCGCGCAAGCGTTCGGCCAAATCTTCCAACGCCGCGCGCTCGCGGTCATCGGGCAAACGGAAGGTTTTCGTGGGTTTCACGAAATCATTGTAATAGCGCACCGCATGACCGGCTGCCTCATCCAACCCCGGATGAGTCTCGGGCGTGGCTTCGGGAGCGTATTTCGAGATAAAGCCCCACATGGTTTCCTTGTCATGGGCCGAAGCCGCCGAAGCCAGGTTGAGCAACATCGAGAACGGCACCACCAGATCCGAGGCAGGCACATCGGCCCCATGGATATGAAACACCGGATTGGCCAGTTGGGCTTTTGCATCCTGGCCCGGATAAGCGCGCAATTGCTGGTGATACTCATCCACCGCTTTGGGGATCACATCAAAGAACAGCCGTTTCGCGGTTTTGGGCTTTTGATACATGAAATAAGACAGGCTCTCGGCGCTGGCATAGGTCAGCCATTCATCGATTGAGACCCCATTGCCGGAGGTTTTCGAGATCTTCTGCCCGTTCTCGTCCAAGAACAGCTCATAGGTGAAATGCTCTGGCGCTTTCTCGCCCAGGGCGCGGCAAATCCCGTCATAGATAGGCGTGTTGGTGCTATGGTCCTTGCCATACATTTCGAAATCGACGCCAAGCGCTGCCCAGCGGGCTCCGAAATCCGGCTTCCATTGCAATTTCACATGGCCGCCCGTGACCGGAAGGGTCCATTCCTTGCCCTCTTCATCATCAAAGGTGATGGTGCCTTCTTTCGCATCGACATGCTTCATAGGCACATACAGCACCCGGCCGGTTTCTGGGTGGATGGGCAGGAAGATCGAATAGGTCTGGCGGCGTTCTTCGCGCAGCGATTTCAGCATGATCTTCATGATGTCATCATAGCGTTCAGCGCAGCGCAGCAGCACCTCGTCGAACTGGCCAGAGCCGTAAAACTCGGTGGAGCTGATGAAGTCATATTCAAAGCCGAACCGGTCTAAAAACGCGCGCAGCCGGGCGTTGTTGTGATGGCCAAAGCTCTCATGGGTGCCAAACGGGTCTGGCACGCTGGTCAGGGGCTTTTGCAAATGCTCTTGCAGCATCTCGCCATCGGGCACATTGCCCGGCACTTTGCGCATCCCATCCAGGTCATCGGAGAAACAGATAAGCTTGGTGGGAATATCGCTGATCACCTCAAAGGCGCGGCGGATCATCGTGGTGCGCGCCACTTCGCCAAAGGTGCCAATATGGGGCAGACCCGAGGGGCCATAGCCGGTCTCGAATAACACATAGCCCTTTTCGGGCGGCGCTTTTTGATAGCGTTTGAGCACCCGGCGCGCTTCTTCAAAGGGCCAAGCTTTGGACTGCATTGCAGCGTCGCGCAAATCTGACATGGGTGCTCTCCTAATCGGGCAGGCGCAGGCGCTACCCAAAGCCAGGGCAAAGGTCAATCTTTCGCCCTAATATGCCGCGCAAATTCCCAAAGATCGCATAGTGATCCGCGCACCAAGCGCTAGAAATCCGCGGCACAGTTGCGATTGCCCCATCACGGGCGTATGTCCAAAGAACGTCTTTGACAGGAACCGGTGCCGTGACCCAGATCTCTCAATCTTTGACCGCCCAAGACAGCCTTGTTGCCATTATGTTGGCGGTTTCGGCCTCTGACGAGAATATTCGCACCTCGGAATTGGTGAAGATCGAAGATATCGTCAATCACCTGCCGGTTTTCTCCGACTATGACATCGACCGTATGCGCCGGGTCTCGCAAACGGTGTTCGACCTGCTCGAAGAAGAAGACGGGTTGGACGCGCTGTTTGGCCTGATCCGCGAAGCGCTGCCCGAGCGGCTGTGGGAAACAGCCTATGCCCTGGCCTGTGATGTGGCCGCCGCTGATGGCACGCTCAATGAAACCGAGCTGCGCCTGCTGGAGGAGATCCGCTATGAGCTCTCGGTCGACCGGCTGCATGCGGCCGCGATTGAACGGGGCGCGCGGGCGCGGCATCTTTCGCTGTAAAATTCGGGCTCAGGTAACGCCCGCCCAAAGCCGGATCAGATCATATTGCATGGCGCGCGAACGCCGGGTCCAGCCTTTGGATCCAGCGGGCCGCTCGCGGTCTTCTGGCGCAATCTTTGCCCTGCGGGACGGCTCATCGGTGAGAATGGCAAAGGCCAGCTCGCGCCCGCGCGTGGTGGTGACGAACCCCGCCAAGCTGCTGACGAAATTCAACGTGCCGGTTTTGGCCCGCAGGCGCAGGGGTTCGGTTCTGCCAGCGTCGTTTTTCAAAGTGATCTCGCGCAGCACGTCAGCCATCCCGCCGCTGGGGCCCAAAACGCGCAGAGCTTGCACCATATCCCGCGCCGTTACCCGCGAGAGGCCGGATAGCCCGGAATGATCCGCAAAACGGCTATCGCGCAGATCCAGGGCCTCGCGCGCCCAATCGCTCATCATCGCTGCAGATTGCGACAAATCCTCGGGCCTGGTTTCCCCGCGCGCCGCGCTGGCGCTGAGCCCGGCAATTTCCGCAGTGACATTGGTGGAATAGCGCAGCATCCCGCGCAGCACATCGCGCATGGGGGCGCTGTCATGGCGGGCCAATACCGCGCCAGATACAGGGGCTTTCAGGGCGATAGCCGCGGGCAGCTCCAACCCTTGCCCGCGCGCCAAAGCGCGAAACACATCTGCCGCGTAATTGCCGCTTTGGCGCACTGGCAGCCAGCGCGCCCCTTCCCCGGCCAAAGCCGATTGCGCCACCATCCAACGCTCAATCCGCTCGCCCATATCATAGCTATGGGTGAAAATCGGCAAGTTTCGCGAGGTGGTCTGGGCCCGGATCACGGATACGGGCGGCACATGGGAACGGGTGCGCGCATCCAGGCTCAGGCGATGATCGGCATTCTCTAGGCGCCAGCCTAAATGCACTCGGTTGAAGTTCAAGTTCAGCCCGGAAAGCGAGGTATTATAGCGCAAATGATCCGGCTGGGCAGGGTCAATCTCCCAAATATGCGGCAATGCCCCATCCCAATAGGCAAATTGCCCGGACAGGCTTTGCAAGCCGCTCTCGCGCAAGCGCTGTACCATCAGGGCCAGATGATCGGTGGTCAAAAGCGGATCGCCCCCGCCCAAAAGGATCAGATCGCCATCCAAGCGGCCGTTGCGGATCGGCCCTGTGGCAATCACTTGTGTGCAATACCGATGGGCGGGGCCGAGATGGTCCAAAGCATAGGCAGCTGTAATGGTCTTGGCGGTGCTGGCTGGCGGCATGCGCCAATCGGGTTGGGCGTGATCCAGCACTTGGCCAGTGCGCGCATCGGCCAGCAAATAGCTCACCCGCCCCCCGAGATTTTCCCCCGCCACCAAAGCCGCGCTGCGCGGCGAGAGCTGGCCAAGATCAGGCGCCACAGGCCGCGGCTTGGGCTGCGGTGAGACAGGGGTATTCGCCCCAGCCCCGGAGGCCGCAGCCAGCAATGTTCCCAAAACAGCACGACGGGTGAAACGAGTCATATGAGTAGTTGGCGCAAGCGCATCCATCGGCGCAAGGGTTTTGCGCAAATGCGGTTCACTTGGGGGCATCGAGCCCCCGTGCCCCGCCTCGCCTGCGCTCGATCCCGCCATATGCATCCGGCCCGCAAACGGCAAATCAAACGCGCAATCGAGCCTAGCGAGGCGCCTCAAAGGGGGTCGATCCCCCTTTGAGGCGCAGCTCACTTGCGCGCCCAGGCCCCGCTTTTGCGAATCTCCGTCGAGGAAATATCCACCATGGGGATCGGAATATAACACCAGGCCGGCGCGATAGCGCGGGCCAAAAGCGGCGCTTGCGCAGGTTTGAGGCGTGCATAACGAAACACCCGCGCCGCCCGCGCCATGCGCGCCGAAATCGGCGTGTCTGGACGGGCCAAGACCCCCACGGGCACCCGCGCCAAGATCGACGGCCATTGCTCCCACAAATGCAGCCCCGCCAAGTTGTCGCCCCCCATCAGCCAGGTAAAGCGCACCCCTTTATAGCGTTGCTGCAAAGCAGCCAAAGTCTCAGCGGTATAACGGGTGCCCAATCGCGCCTCGAGATCGCTCACAACCACCCGAGGGTCCTTGAGCACATGGGAGGCCTCGGCAATACGCCGCGCCATGGGCGCAGGCCCTTGGGCCTTAAGCGGGTTGCCAGGGCTCACAAGCCACCATACTTGATCCAGCCCAAAACGTTTCAGCGCCTCGCGGGTGATATGCACATGGCCTGCATGGGCCGGATCAAAAGACCCGCCCAACACCCCAATACATTGCCCTGCTCGCGCGGAAGGAAAGCCAGCCCGCATCACCCACTCCTAAAAACGGTCTGACACCGCTCTTTGAGATAGCCAGAGCCGTTATTCTTGGCAATGGCCGCTGGCATGAGCGCGATCTTGTTTGGACATCGGGCCAGCATGGGCTTTCCCCCCTTGCCCACGCAGCGCGTCTTAGGACAGCACCCGCCAGACGCGCCTCATAACCCTACGCCACAGTCTTACAAATAGTTAACAAATTGTCTCGCCTGAGCCTCTTCTTGGCGTCATGATTGGCCCGATCAGCTATGGTTACAAGAAAGGCAAAAACATGGACGCGGTTTTGCAGGGCAAGGATGGGCGCGATTATCGCATTCGACCAATTGCCCCTGGAGATGTGGACAGCCTGATCCGCGGCTATGACTCGCTCAGCGATCAGGCGAAATGGTTTCGCATGCTCCATGCGCAACCCCATCTGAGCCGCGAGATGGCAGAGCGGTTCTGCAAAGTCGATCATGATGATGAATTTTGCCTGGTGATCGAAGGCCAAGGCGCGCTTGAGGGCGATTTGCTCGGCGGCGCGCGGATCGGCGGCATTGGCCCTGGAAAAGCCGGCGAATTCTCAGTTTCCCTACGCCCCGAGGCCCGCGGGCTCGGCCTGGCGCGGCAAGCGCTGATCGGCGTGATCAATGTCGCTAAGGATCAAGGCTGTAGCTTGATTTGGGGCAGCGTGGCCCGGCGCAATGACGGGATGCGCGCCCTGGCCGAACGTTTGGGCTTTACCCTGCGCATCGACCCCGATGACCGCACTTTGCTTTTGGCGGAACTGCCTCTGACGTAGCCAAAGAAAAAAGGCGGCCCGAGCCACTGCTCTGGGCCGCCCTGGGGCAAACGGCAGATCGGGGACAATGATCCGCCGCGATGGGTGTCTTAGCGTTCTTCCGTCATAAGCCCCTTGATCACCGCCCAGCACATCAGCAAGAGCACGATGGTAAAGGGCAGTCCGGTGGAAATCACCATGGCCTGCAGCGCAGTGAGCCCGCCACCGATCAAGAGCACGATGGCCACAGCCCCTTCAAAGGTGCACCAGAACACCCGCTGCGGCAGCGGCGCATCAACCTTGCCACCAGCGGTGATGGTGTCGATCACCAGCGAGCCACTATCGGAAGAGGTCACAAAGAACACGATGACCAGGACGATGCCAAGCACTGAGGTGATCTGCGACAGCGGCAAGCCTTCGAGCATCGCAAACAGCGATAGCGGCGGGTTATAGCTGTCGATCACATTTGCTCTCACAGCGCTAGTGGGGTCGGTCAGCACTTGCTCGATCGCGGTGCCGCCAAATACCGCCATCCAAAGGCAGCAGACCAGGCTGGGCACCAAAAGCACGCAGATCAGAAATTCGCGCACCGTGCGGCCACGGCTCACCCGGGCGATGAACATGCCCACAAAAGGTGACCAGGAAATCCACCAAGCCCAATAGAAGGCCGTCCAGCCTTGCATATAACCGGTGTCTTCGCGGCCGATGGGATTGGAAAGCGCTGGCAGATCTTTGACATAGGCCACCAGACCTTGGCCAAAATCGGTCAGCAACAGCATCGTGGGGCCAAGCACCAGGACAAAGACCAACAGGCCAAAGGCCATGAGCATATTGATCTCTGAGAGCAGTTTAACCCCACCATCAAGACCGCGCAGAACCGAGATCAGCGCCATGGCCGTAATGGCGGTGATCAAAATGACCTGCACCGTCACCGAAATCGGAATGCCAAAGATATGAGACAGGCCCGCATTGGCTTGCTGCGCCCCAAGCCCCAACGAGGTGGCCAGGCCAAACAGCGTTGCAAACACCGCCAGAATATCCACGATATGCCCGGGCCAACCCCAGATACGTTCGCCAAAGATCGGATAGAAGGCCGAGCGAATGGTCAGCGGCAAACCTTTGTTAAAGGAAAACAGCGCCAAAGCCAGCGCCAGCACCGCATAGATCGCCCAGGGGTGCAGGCCCCAGTGGAAAATCGTTGCAGCCAAGCCCATGGTGCGGGCCGCTTCTACATTTTCCTCAATGATCGAGCCGTCTTCGGCAAAGGGCGAGGGCACGCCCAAAGGCTCGGAAAAGGCCATGTGATAGACCGGCTCGAGCACCCCAAAGAACATCAGGCCAATGCCCATCCCCGCAGCGAAAAGCATGGCCAGCCAACCGCGATAGGTGAAATCAGGCGTTGCATCCTTGCCGCCCAGCCGCACCGAGCCCCAAGGCGAGATGATCAAGAGCAAACAGAAGATCACAAAGATATTCGCGCTGCCCAAAAACAGCCAATCAAAGCTGTTGGTCAAAGCCGGGCGCAGCCATCCGAAAAAGCTTGATGCTTGCTCGGGCAAGGCCAACGCGTAAAACACAAAAGCCACGACCGTGAGACTGGAGATCACGAAAACCGGGTTGTGAATGTCAAAACCAAACGGCCCCACCTGGCCTTCGATATTGTCTTGACCGATCTCGTAATCGGTATCGATCAGTTCTGTCACTCCATCGGGTTCGGGGATCCCGGTATCCGCACCGGTCTCTGAATTATTGTCACTCATATTGCTTTCCCTGTTGATTGGCATGTGGCTATGGGCGGCGCTTATCTTTCTTCGAGACGTGTCAAAACCTATGTGGCTTCGTGGTATTGCCAGGCCCATTGGCCAAGATCACAGGCTTGATATACATCATTTTTTGACCAAAGGCGAAGAAATGAGTAACCCGCCCGAGCACAGCAGAGCCGCCTCGGAAAGATCCGTGACCAAGTGAGACTGATAGGATAATGCGGCGCGAAACCGGCAACTGTCTGTCAGTCTCGGAGCAATGTCTTTAAGTCAGCCGGTGAAAAGCGACCGCTGAGCTTCTGAAAGCGGCAGAACCTGCCGCAGCGCGGCGCCACATTTCCCAAGATCACGGCCTTTGGCGCATCAAAAGCGGCAGCAAAAGGCTAAGAATCATCAGCCGCATCACATGGTGCCCCGCAACAAAAGGCGGATCGAGCCCCAATTGCAGTGCAATCGCCGCCATGGCCTCGACCCCGCCCGGCGCAAAAGCGACCAAAACCAGGCTCAATGGCAGATCAAACCAGGCCATCACCCCGAGCGCGCCCAAAACCGCGATACCCAAAGTGATGCTGGTCACCACAAGCCCCGCCAGAAATCCTTGGATCAATTGGGCGCGGTTTGTGGCATGAAACCGCGTGCCGATCAGCGCGCCCATGACCACGAGGGCGCTCGTGCTCGCCCAGCTTGGCAAACGCCCTGGTGCAAGCTCGCCAAGATGCCCGAGCGCGCTGATCACCATGGCCGCCAGCAAATAGGCCGCAGGGATGCGCAAACGGATCATCACAATGGCCAGCGCTGCGGCCAGGGCATAGAGCGCCAGCGCATGGGGCCACGACATCAGCGCCTCAGGCAAAACCTGCGCCCCGGTGGCCCCGAAAACCCCGGCAATCAAAGGCGGCACAATCAAGGTCAGCACCAAAACTCGCGTGCTTTGGGCGATGCTCAGCACCGCAAGATCGCGCCCGGTATCCGCCGCCAAGCTCAGCACATAGCTCAGATGCCCCGGCGCGGAACACAAAGCCGCCATCCCCCGCTCAAAGCCAAACAGCCTTTGCAAGACCCGCCGACAAATCAGCATCGAGGCCACCAGGGTCAAAGCCAGCACCGCGAAACTGCCCGGCCATTGCGCCGCGGTTGTCAGCAATTCCGGCGTCACGCTCGAGCCGATATTGATCCCCAAAGTAAGAAAAGTGAGATTGCGCAGCCAATCGGGCAGCGCCAGCGCCACCCCGGCCAGCCCTGCCAAAGACACCGCCACCGCCGCCCCGGTGAGGGGCGCGACGGGAAAGCCTATGAGCGAAAAAACCCCGGCACCGAGCGCGCCCAAAACCAGCGTCACCGCCAGCGCGCGCCATTGCTGCATCGCCTGCCCCATCAAAAGCCCGATCCGGGCTCAATCCCCATCGGCCACCCCTTTGGCCCGCGCCCGGGCGCGGCGCGCCCGATAGCTGGGCAACAGCACCAAAGCCACCGCCAGAACCAGCAACCCCAAAGTCATAGGCCGCTGCCAGATGAAGCTGACCCCATCATAAAGCTGCATGGAGCGGGCGAAATTATCTTCCAACATACGGCCCAAAATGAAACCGATCAGCAGCGGGGCCAATGGGTAATCGGCAAAGCGCAACACAGTGGCGCAGACCCCAAATCCCACCAAGATCAACAGCTCTGTGGCATTGTTCTGGCCAATATAAGCGCCCATGAGCGTGAAGAACAAAATAAACGGGATCAGATAATTGCGCGGCACCGCCAAGACTTTGGCGATATAGGGGATCAATGGCAGGTTCAGGATCAGCAAGATCACATTGCCCAAATACATGGATACGATCACCGCCCAGAAGATCTGCGGATCATCCACCATCAACCGCGGTCCTGGGGTCACATTCAAAGCGATCAGCGCCCCCAGCAGGATCGCTGTGGTCCCCGATCCGGGGATCCCCAGGGTCAGCAGCGGAACGAAAGATCCCGTACAAGCGGCATTATTCGCGCTTTCCGGGGCCGCCAACCCTTTGATCGCGCCTTTGCCGAATTGCTCTTGTTCTTCCTTCGGCGCGAGATTGCGCTCCACCGCATAGCCCAAAAAGCTCGCGATCGTGGCCCCTGCCCCCGGCAGCACGCCGATCAAGAACCCCTGCACCGATTGCCGCCCGATCACCGGAGTGATGGCTCGCGCTTCGGCTCGGGTGATGCGCAGATCTTTGATCTCACTGCTGCCCCCGCCACTATTTGAGCGCGCAGGATCCAGCACCAGATAGAGCGCCTCAGGCAGGGCAAACATGGCCATAGCCAAGGTGATAAAGCCAAAGCCCGATTGCAGATCCATGATCCCCATGGTGAAGCGCGGCATGTTGAACAGCGCCCCTTCCCCCACGGTGGCCATGATCAGCCCCAAAATGGTCATGAGCAGCGCTTTGGCCACTTGGCCCGTGCCCGCAAAGGCGGCAATCGCGGAAAGCCCCACCACCATCAGCGCGAAATACTCCGCCGAATGGAACAGCAGCGCAACCGAGGCCAGCATCGGCGCAAAAATCATCAGCAAGATCGCCCCGATCGTGCCCCCGGCAAAGCTGGATATGGCGGCCACGGTCAGCGCTTTGCCCGCTTTGCCTTGGCGCGCCAGCGGATAGCCATCAAAGCTTGTGGCCACAGTGGAGGCCACCCCCGGCGCATTGATCAAGATCGAAGAGGTCGAGCCGCCAAAAATCGCCCCATAATAGACGCCCGCCAGCAAGATCAGCGCCGCAGATGGATCGCCAATGGAGATCGCCACTGGGATCATGATGGCAATAATCGACATCGGCCCCAGACCGGGCAACATGCCGATAAAGGTGCCAATCAAACAGCCGCCAATGACCATGAGAATATTGGTGATGGAAAAGGCTGTGGACAGCCCGATCAGGATCCCTTCAAGCATCGCCGCCCCCGCTCACATCAAAACGGCCGGCCAAGGGCTCAGGAAGATCCCCAAAACCTGCTGCACCAAATACCAAACCACCCCAGCGGCCAGCCCCGCGATCAGCATCAATCGCAAATAGCCCCGCTCGCCTAGGATCAGCCCGCCCCCGACCAAAAACCCCAAAGTGGCGGGCAGAAATCCAATCGGGCGCAGCAACAGCGCATAGCCCACCATCAGTGCCAAGAGCGCCATCGCCTGGCCAAGCTTGTAATCGGTGAGACGGCGGTAATTGATCTCGCCCGCTTTGGGCGCGGCGCTTTCCCCCTCGATCCCCAAGACAATCGCCAAAGCGGTCAGCGCCCCCATCACCGCCAAAACCTTGGGAAAGCTCGACGGCCAGATCGGATTGCGCTGCATGAATGGCGGCAGCAACTGATCCATGGTGAAAAACGCGGCATAGCCATAGGCCAAACACAGCAGCAAAATGATCAGAGCGATCCAACGATCCAAAGCCATCCGCATCTCCCTCTCTAAAATCCTTCGCAAATTGCGCGGCCCGCAGACGCAATACCCGCAGCTCTAAGCCGCGCGAGGGCGCAAGCGCCCGAGGCGGGCGCGATGGGCTCGAGGCCCGTCGCGCCCGCGCCTCCCTAACGCTTATAAAAACCCAAGGGTTTTCATCAGATCGCCGATCTGCTGTTCTTGCTCTTCCAAGAAACTTTGGAAATCCGCGCCGGAATTATGGATATTCACCCAGCCATTGCGCGCCCGCACCTCTTCCCATTCAGGCGTGTCATACATGGCGCCAATCGCCTTTTGATACGCCGCTAATTTTTCCTCGGGCAGGTCCGGGGCCGCGAAGAACCCGCGCCAATTCACGAAAGTGGTCTCAATCCCCTGCTCCATCAATGTGGGCGCATCGGGATACGCATCCACCCGCTCGCCAGCGGTCACGCCGATGATTTTCACCTCGCCCGCATTGGCCAAATCCACCGCTTCGGAAAAACCGGTTGAGAGGGCCGCAATCTCGCCCGAAAGCAGCGCCGCCATGGCTTTGCCTCCGGCATCATAGGGGATGTATTTGAACCCGGTGGGGTCCTCGCCCGCTGCTTGCATGGCCATGGCCGCCACCAAATGATCCATGCCCCCGGGCACCGAGCCCCCGCCAATTGCCGTCTTTGAGGGATCCGCGCGATAGGCCGCCAGAAGATCTTCCATGGAATTGATCGGGCTGTCCTTGCCCACAACAATCGCCGCATAATCTCCGATCGTGCCCGCCACCAATGTCAGATCGCGGAAGTTTTGCGGAAACACCCCCGTGAGCGAGCGGATCACAATGGGCGTGGAATTCACCATCAATGTGCCATGCTGGCTGGCGGCGTTTTCGATCAAATAGCCAATGGCTTTGCCGCCCCCACCACCAGACATATTCTCATAAGAGGCGCTGCCGACGAGCCCTGCTTTGGTCAGGGCCTCGCCCGTGCCCCGCGCCGTGCCATCCCAGCCGCCCCCGGCCCCGCCCGGGATCAGGAAATGGATTTTCTCAACGATTTGGTCGTCGCCAGCAAAGCTGGGCTTTGGGGCCAGCCCCGCGCCCCCAAGCGCCAAAGCGCCGCCCGCCACCATAGACATCAGGGCCCGGCGGCCCAATTTACGTGCAAACATATTATCCTCCCTTCCGGTGCGTTATCGTCGGTCTTTTGCCGATCCCACGATGCAACCGGTTGCATTATTGGGATAACCTGCATCTTTCCATGCATTTTGTCACGGGGTTTTGGAGGAAGTGATAAAGAGCCCGCTTTAAACGGCGCAGCGCGCTCAGCCTCAGGCGCGATCACTCAGGTTCAATCTGTAGGCAATAATTGGCGCTAAAATTGACGCTAAATCAGCATCCTGCGCCATGAGCGGCGTCAATTCTGGGATCCGGTTCATGGCAATCAAATCCAGCACATCCTGACGGATCTGCCCTTTCGCATCGCATGGCAATTGAGCAACCGGTTGCAACAATTCTATCTGATCTTCTCGCAAGAGCCCGCGCAGCGCGACAATATCAAAATCGCATTCCACAAATCCGTATAGCCCTTGGCCGCCCCCAGCCACAGGGTAAGTCGAAATAGCGACCTCGCGCACTTTGGGATGGGCCATCAGCGCTGCGCGCAAACCAGGCCCCTCTTGGCGCAAGCGCACCCCCGCCCCTTCGCCATCAGACCAATGCATCACCTGCCGGGTGATGAAATGATACACGGGCTTATAAAACCTATGCCATTGCCGCGATGGCCAAGACCGGTGGGCCACAAAGGCCCGTTCGCGGGCGGTCATCAAATGCGGGGCATAACGGGATTTTTGCTTGGCCAGATGGCGCAAATCTTCATAAGCGCGAAGGCGGAACAACCGGCCGCGGCGCTGCGAAACCGTGGCCAATTGAAAATCGATCACTGCCGCCCGACCATCGGGCATCATCAGCCAGTTTTGCGGCTTTTGCAGATCATTATGGGTGACGCCGCGACGATGCATGGCCCGCAAAATCCGCGCCGCATCGCGATAAAATACGCGCGCCTCGGGACGGGCCGCTTGCAGCGGAGTGCCTTCGATCCAATCACGCAGCAAGCCTTGATCGTCAAACCGGAGCAGATGCGGCGTGCCTGCGATCCCTTGCACCGCTTGCAGCGCCCGCGCTTCGCGCCGCGCCAAGAAGCGGCCAATCATCCGCCCCGGCTGGGCCAGTTGATCGAGCCTGCGCAAAATCAACCGCTGCCCGCTTTGAACATCCTGGCCCAAAACCGTTTCGGAAAACGCATCTCGCTTAAGAACCGTGTCAGGGGCAAACACGTCCGCATGCCCCAGCGCTGGAAAAACAAAGTAAACTCATAGACGCAGCCTAATATGACGTAACGTAAATGTCTTGACCTGAATTGGCGCAACCCAAATCGCGGCGGGCCGCATCCAAGAGTTGCGCGTTTACCTAAAATTTGCCAGGCTCAAACCAGTCTTGCCATGAGAGCAAGAAAAACAGGTTAGGCAGAAATCATGATATCTCTTCGCCGGGGTTTTCTCGTTGCCATTATGCTGTCCACGGGCCTCACGCTCAGCGCGCTGACCCCAAGCCCTGCGAGCGCCAAACAGATCGAACGGGCCTGCATGGCTTCGGATCGCCGCGCCGCCACCCAAAGCACTTGTCGCTGCATTCAGCGGGTGGCCGATCAGATCCTTACCCGCCCCGATCAGCGCAAAGCGGCAAAGTTTTTCAAAGATCCCGATGAAGCGCAAAAAGTGCGCATGTCCGACGCCAACCGGGATGAAAAATTCTGGACCCGCTATAAGGATTTTGGCAACACCGCCATCGCCGTTTGCGGCTAGGCCAGACAGCCAAAAGCCGCCCGAAAAGAGCGGCTTTCAACAGCGTATTAAAGCCCCAAGCACCAGCGCATTACCGCCTTTTGCGCATGCAGGCGGTTTTCGGCCTCGTCAAACACCACCGATTGCGGCCCATCCATCACCGCATCAGTGACCTCTTCGCCGCGATGGGCGGGCAAGCAATGCATGAACAGCGCATCTGGCCCCGCCGCTTCCATCAAAGCCTCATTCACCTGATAGGGTTTGAGCAGATTATGGCGCCGCTCACGGGTTTCGGGCCCATCATGCATCGACAGCCAGGTATCAGACACCACCAGATCCGCCCCTTGCACCGCCTCAAACGGATCACGGGAAATCTCGATCTTGCGGCCCGCGGCCCGGGCTTCTCCGATAAATTCCGCCTCAGGGTCCAGGGCCTCGGGCCCGGCAAAGGTCATGTCAAAGCCAAACCGCCCGGCGGCATGCAGAAAAGAGGCACAAACATTATTGCCATCGCCACACCAAACCACTTTGCGCCCAGCAATCGAGCCGCGATGTTCCTCATAGGTGAGGATATCGGCCATGATCTGGCACGGATGGCTGCGATCGGTCAGCCCATTGATCACTGGCACCGTGGCATGTTCGGCCAGTTCCAGCAGCGTGTCCTCAGCAAAGGTACGGATCATGATCAGATCCACATAGCGTGACAGCACCCGCGCGGTATCAGCGATGCTTTCCCCATGGCCAAGCTGCATTTCCGAGCCGGTCAGCACCAGGCTTTGCCCGCCCATTTGACGCACGCCCACATCAAAAGACACGCGGGTGCGGGTGGAAGGTTTTTCAAAAATCAGCGCCACCATATGCCCATCAAGCACTGGCGCATCATCCAAGGCCGCGCGCGGACGCCCGGCCCGCGCTGTTTTCATGGCACTGGCGCTGTCGATCATCGCCCGCAAATCTTCGGGGGCGGTGCGGTTGATATCCAAAAAATGACTCATCACATGCTCCTCGGGCGGGGTTACACCGCCACAGCCGCGATTTGACTCGCAGCCCGGTCCAGACGATCCACCGCCTGGGAAATTTCATCTTCGCTCACGGTCAGCGGCGGCAAAAGCCGCACCACATTATCTGCAGCAGGCACCGTCAGCAGTTCTTGGCCGTAGCCCGCTTGGACCACATCCATATTGGGCGTGCGGCATACCAGGCCGATCATCAGCCCCGATCCGCGCACCTCGGCGAACACATCGGGATGGGCGGCCACCAGCGCTTCGAGCTGTTGGCGCAAGAACCCTGCCTTGCGGCTGATCTCATCCAAAAACGCGGGATCAGAGACATGGCGCAGCACTTCCAGCCCGACAGCGCAGCCCAAAGGGTTGCCCCCATAGGTGGAGCCATGGGTGCCCGCGGTCATGCCGCTGGCAGCATTTTCCGTGGCCAGTACCGCGCCCAGGGGGAAGCCGCCACCAATGCCCTTTGCCACCATCATGATATCGGGCAGCACCCCGGCCCATTCATAAGCAAAAAGCCGGCCCGTACGGCCCATGCCGCATTGCACCTCGTCCAGGATCAACAGCGCACCTGCTGCATCGCAAAGCGCGCGAATGGCCTGCAAATCCGCGTCCGCAATGGGGCGAATACCGCCCTCCCCTTGCACGGGCTCCAGCAGAACGGCGGCGATTTTACCGGCCTGCTCGCTGGTCAACAGCGCCTTGAGCCCGTCCAGATCCCCCCAATCAAGATGGGTGAAGCCCGGCAAAAGCGGGGCAAAGCCATGGGTCATCTTTTCCGAGCCTGCCGCGGCGATGCCCGCAGCAGAACGGCCATGGAAACTGCCCGAGAAAGTGATGATTTCCACCCGGTCGCTCTGGCCTTGCTCGAACCAGTATTTCCGGGCCATTTTCACCGCGAGCTCGCAAGATTCCGTGCCTGAATTGGTGAAAAACACCGTGTCAGCAAAGGTCAGATCCACCAATTGCGCGGCCAAAGCCTCTTGCGCGGGGATATGATAAAGATTGCTCACATGCCAAAGCTGGGCGGCTTGTTCCGACAGAACCCGCACCAGATCAGGATGGGCATGCCCTAGGGCATTCACAGCGATGCCTGCGGCAAAATCCAGAAAACGTCGCCCATCCGCTTCGGTCAGCCAGGCGCCTTGCCCCGAGACAAAGCTCAAGGGCGCACGGTTATAGGTCGGCAAAACGGCGGGGATCATTTCGGGTCCTCTCGCAAGAAAGCCCGTAGGTGGCGCGAAGCCGCGGGCGTGTCAACATGAAGGGAAAAAAGACAAAGCATTTGCCCGAAAAACGGGCAAGAGATCAGCGCGATCAGCGGCGTCGGAGATGTTTTGTCTTGGTCATGGCGACCGCTTAACAGCGCCCTTGCGAAATGGAAAGCCCCCTTCGCGCGGGCTCAGCACTCGGGCAGATTGACCGCCAGCCCGCCCAACGCGGTTTCTTTGTATTTCTCGCTCATATCCCGCCCGGTCTGGCGCATGGTCTCGATGCAATTGTCCAGCGGCATGAAATGCTCCCCATCGCCGCGCAGCGCCAAGGAGGCGGCCGAGACCGCTTTGATCGCGCCGAGCCCGTTGCGCTCGATACAAGGCACTTGCACCAACCCGCCCACCGGATCGCAGGTCATGCCCAAATGATGCTCTAGGGCGATCTCGGCGGCATTTTCCACCTGGGCATTGCTGCCCCCTAGCGCCGCGCAAAGCCCCGCCGCGGCCATAGAGGCCGCCGCGCCGACCTCTCCCTGGCAGCCCACTTCGGCCCCCGAGATCGACGCATTATGTTTGATCAGCCCGCCAATGGCCGCGGCCACCAACAAAAATTCACGAATGCCCGCCGCATTGGCCCCAATGCAATGATCCCGATAATAGCGGATCACCGCTGGCACCACACCCGCGGCCCCATTGGTGGGGGCGGTGACCACCCGCCCGCCGGCAGCGTTTTCCTCGTTCACCGCCATGGCATAGACCGAGAGCCAATCATTGATCACATGGGGCTGAGCCAGGTTGCGCCCGGCCTCTGCCGCGAGCTGGTTGTGGATGTCCCGCGCGCGGCGGCGCACGGAAAGCCCGCCCGGCAAGACCCCATCCAAGCGCAAGCCGCGCTCGATCACCGCATTCATCACCTGCCACAGCTCATCCAGCGCCGCATCAAGATCTTGGCCCGGATGATGAGCACGCTCATTGGCCCGTTTCATATCGCAGATGCGCCGCCCAGAGGCCTGCCCCATCTGGAGCATCTCTTCGGCAGAGCCAAAGGGGAAAGGATAACCCTGGGCCGCTTTGGCCCCGTGCAACTCCTCGGCCCCGCCATGGGCCTCGGCGGCCAGTTCCGCCTCGGTAAAGACAAAGCCCCCGCCCACGGAATAATAGATCTGCCGGTGATAGGGCGCGCCATGCTGATCATAGGCGACGATCTCCATGCCATTGGCATGCCCGGGCAAGGCGCGCTCGTAATCAAAGATCAAATCGCGCTCTGGATCAAAGGCGATGGGCGGCAAGCCCGGCAAGATCAAACGCTTTTCCGCCCGCAGCTTTGCCTCTTCGGGTTCGGCCAGATCCGGGTCCAGCGTGTCTGGGCGATGGCCCATCAGCCCCAAAAACACCGCGCGATCGGTGGCATGGCCTTTGCCGGTGAAAGCCAGTGAGCCGTGCAGCCAAACCTTGATCGCGGCGAGTTCATCGGCCCCGGGGATTTTCTCGGCCCCGCCGCGCAGATCATCCAAGAACCGCGCCGCCGCATTCATCGGCCCCATAGTATGAGACGAGGACGGCCCCAGGCCGATTTTGAAGACATCAAAGACCGAGAGAAACATGCGCTGACCCCTTTGCCTCAGGAAAACAGCGCCCGGCGCGGCGCTCGCCTCTGGAAGCGACGTTTTTGCGCTCTCAGCGACGGGGTTTGGCCCGCAAGGTGGGATCAGCCTGGGTCGGATCTTCGGGCCAGGGATGTTTGGGATAGCGCCCGCGCATATCCTTGCGCACATCCCCATAGCCGCCCCGCCAAAAGCCGGGCAAATCGCTGGTCACAGCTATGGGCCGCCCGGCGGGCGAAAGCAATTCCAGCCGCAAAGGCACGCCCCCAACGCTTGGATGGCGGGTCTCGCCGAACAGCTCTTGCAGGCGCAATGCGATCTGCGGCGGCGCGCTGGCATAATCAATGGCCAATTTGCGCCCCAAAGGCGTGGTGTAATGGGGCGGCGCGATGCGATCGAGGCTTTGGCTTTGGGGCCAGCTCAGGGATTGCGCCAAAGCGCCTCCCGCATCCACCGTGCTCAGATCTCCAGCGCTGCGCGCGCCCGAAAGATGCGGCAACAACCAATGCTCGGCGCTGGCCAGCAAAGCGTCCTCTCGGGGATCGGGCAAATCCGCGGCTTCGGGCCGCGCCACGGCCAGGCGCGCGCGCAGCAGGCTAAGCGCCTTTTGCCCGCCCAATGCGGCCAGCCCTAATTCACGCACCCCGTCCAGCGCCGCTTCGGCCAGGGACTCGGGCGGGACATCGCGCCAATGCTCGTCGCGCAGCACCAGCGCGCCCAAGCATTCCTGGCGCCGGGCCCGGACCTGGCGGCTGCGCTTGTCCCATGCGCAGCGCTCCACCCAGTGCAGCCTGTCGCCTGCAACCGCGCGCAACGCGCTTTCAGTGATTTCCACCGCTTGGCGCAGCCGTGCCTCGCGCCCGGCCCCATCAAGATCCGTGGCCACGATCAGCCGCGCGCCCGCCAGCGCATCGCTTGGCTCCATCACCGCGCCGCGCCCGCCAGACAGCAACCAACGGGGATCTTCCCCTGCTCGGCGCAATCCGATCCGGTCGGGATAGGCCAACGCCGCCATCTCGCCAGGGCTCATAGGCTCTGAATGATCTGGCAAAGCTTTGGCCAAGCGTTTGGCCTCGCTACCAATCCGCTCCAAAGCGCCCCGCGCCGCAGGCACCGCCCGATGCGGCGCTTTCAACGCCTCAAGCCGTTTGGCCAGATCCACCCCCGCATTGCGCAGCGGATCGCGATCATTGAGCAGCGCGGCCAAAGGCGCTGCCTGACGGCCTGCCACCAGTGCCATATGCGCCAGGCGCGGGTGCAAAGGCAGCTTGCCCAGTGCTTTGCCATGATCCGTCAGGCGCAGTTTTCCGTCCAGCGCCCCAAGATCGCGCAACAGCGCGCGCGCCTCGGCCAGCGCCCCTTCGGGCGGCGGGGTCAGAAAGGCCAAATCCTCGGGCGCAGCGCCCCATTGGGCAAGCTCCAGGGCCAACCCCGTCAGATCCGTGCGGGCAATCTCAGGGGGCGCGAAAGCGGCCATGCCGCCTTCTTCGCCCTTGGTCCAAAGCCGATAGCACAGGCCCGGTGCCACCCGGCCCGCGCGCCCCTGGCGCTGCACCGCCTCGGCCCGGGTGACCCGCTGGGTGACCAGCCGGGACATGCCCGTGCCCGGATCAAACTGCGCCCGCCGGGCCAGACCCGCATCCACCACCACCCGCACGTCTTCTATTGTGAGCGAGGTTTCCGCGATGGCTGTGGCCAGCACAATCTTGCGGGCTTTGGGATCTGGAGCCACTGCCGCCCGCTGCGCCTTAAGATCGAGCGCACCGTAAAGCGGGCGCAGCACGCAGCCTTTGGGCAAACGCGGCTCCAACGCGCCCAGAGTGCGGCGGATCTCGCCTTCACCAGGCAAAAACACCAACAGGCCGCCTTCGCTTTCGCCCAAAGCGGTGATCACCAGATCCGCCACTTCTTGTTCCAGACGGGCGGTTTTGCGCCGGGGGCGTTCCAACCAGCGGGTTTGCACCGGAAAGCTGCGCCCTTGGCTGGTGATCACCGGCGCATCCTCCAGCATGGCGGCCACGGGTTCGGCATCCAAAGTGGCGGACATCACCAGCAGGTTAAGATCCTCGCGCAGGCCCTGGCGCGCATCCCAGCTCAGCGCGAGCCCCAGATCCGCTTGCAAAGACCGCTCGTGGAATTCGTCGAAAATCACCGTGCCCACACCGGGCAAATCCGGGTCCGATTGCAGCATGCGGGTCAGCACGCCTTCGGTGACCACTTCGATCTTGGTGACCCGGCTCACTTTGGCCTCACCGCGAATGCGATAGCCCACCTCTTGGCCCAAGGGCGTGCCCAGGGTGTCGGCCATGCGCGCCGCTGCTGCCCGCGCCGCCAAACGCCGAGGCTCTAGCATCACGATCCGCCCAGCATTGGGCGCCGCTTCGGCCAGCGCCAATGGCACGCGGGTGGTTTTGCCCGCCCCGGGCGGGGCTTGCAGCACCGCCACCCCGCGCGATTGCATCGCGCTCAGCAATTCCGGCAGAGCCTCTTCAATGGGAAGATCTTGGCCCATTTTCAGCGGCGCCCCAGGCGCACCGCGCCGAAATTGGTGTGAAAGCGCAGCTCGCTCACCCGGTAGCGACCATCAGACAGCGGCGCGTAGAACACGCTGACCGGCCAATAGGATTTCTCGCGCATTTCTTTGGGGCTAAAGCCCTGCAACCGGCGATATTCCCCTTCGCAAAGATATTTGCCCCCTTTTAGCGGGGTCAGGCGCACATAGCGGATATTGGCCCGGCGCTGGCCATCAAAGAAATCCGCGTTCAGCTTGCACATAAGATCCTTTGGCCGGTCCCGCAGCATCGCATAGATCACTGTCATGGGGTCAAGCGTACCGGCTTGGGCGGCAGGATTTGCCCCATGGGCCGAGGCTGAGCGTTTGGGCTCTTGGCTAACCTCAGGCGCACCTTTGCGATAGCGAAACCGGGTTGTGCGGAATTTGCCCCCATCTTGTCCGGTCAACTCATAGATTTCTGGGCGATAACGATTGCCCTGCACCGCCCCTTGAGCGCTCGCCTCCATCGAAAAATCGAAAAACGCCCCGGCAAGCCCTCCGGCCCGCGCCGCCCCTTGCACGCGATAGCGCCCGCCTGTCTCGGTGGCGCTATACGCGATGGAGCCCGCTTTGATCCCGGCCAATGAGGCCGTAAATTGCCCGCTTTCGGCCAAAGCCATCCCAGCCCATAGGCTGAAAACCGCAGAAACTATGAGGGGGCGCGTCACGTTGGCAGGTCCCATGGCTGGACAAAACTGGCCTGCACAAGGCAAGAAACCGATCACGGCGTCAAGCCGTAGAGCCGCCCCTTTGTCTCAGGCCAGAAGGACCCTATCGCCGGATGACCGCCACCACGACCCTGCCCCAACCCGACCCGCTCGCTGAACAAGTGCTTGCGGGCAACCGCCGGGCCATCGCTCGCGCCATCACTTTGATCGAAAGCGGGCGCGCAGATCACCGCGCGCGGGCTGCGGCTTTGCTGGATACATTGCGCGGCGCGGGCCGCCAAGCGCTGCGAATCGGGCTCTCGGGCACACCGGGCGTGGGCAAATCCACGTTTATCGAAAGCTTCGGGCTGATGCTCACGGGCCAAGGGCTGAAAGTGGCTGTATTGGCGGTGGATCCTTCCTCGGCGCGCTCGGGCGGCTCCATCTTAGGCGACAAGACCCGGATGGAACAGCTGACCCGCGATCGAAACGCCTTTATCCGCCCCTCCCCCAGCCAAAGCCAGCTTGGCGGCGTCGCCCGGCGCACCCGCGAAGTGGTTGAGCTTTGTGAAGCGGCAGGGTTTGACGCGGTGCTGATCGAAACCGTCGGCGTGGGGCAATCGGAAACCATGGTCGCGGAAATGACAGATCTGTTCTTGCTGCTCATGGCCCCGGCAGGCGGGGATGAACTTCAGGGCGTGAAACGCGGGATCATGGAAATTGCCGATATTATCTTGGTCAATAAGGCTGATGGGGATCTAAAACCCGTGGCCACACGCACTTGCGCTGATTATGCGGGCGCGCTGCGGCTGCTGCGCAAGCGGCCCCAAGACCCTGAAGATTTCCCCAAAGCGCTGATGGTCTCCGCGCTTGAAGCCCAGGGGCTGGAAGATGCTTGGGGCGAGATGCAAAACCTGACCAATTGGCGCCGGAAAAACGGGGTCTTTGATGCCCGCCGCGCCGATCAAGCCCGCCATTGGTTCGAAGAAGAAGTGCGCCAAGGCCTGCTGACACGGCTGACCGGCGATGCCGCGGCCCGAGCCGAACTGGCCCGTTTGGGCGGGCAAGTGGCCCAAGGTCAATTGGCGGCCTCGGTGGCTGCGGCGCAGATGCTGGCGCTTTTGGCGGGCGAAAACGCAGCTTCTCTGCGGGAAGCGGGCGAATAAGCCTTGACCTTGTCGCTGGGCGACTCTAAGAGGCGGGACCGATTTTCGGGCGTCGTGCAAACGGCGCCCTTGATGTTTCCACCCGAGGCTACCGCGGAAGATTGCGCGCCTTGATAACTCTGAGGACGGATCCCATGTCGCGTCGCTGCGAACTGACCGGAAAAGGCCCCATGGTCGGCAACAATGTCAGCCATGCGAATAACAAAACCAAGCGTCGCTTCCTGCCGAATCTGAACGACGTCACGCTGATTTCGGACGCTTTGGGGCGTTCGTTCAAACTGCGCGTCTCGGCAGCAGCTCTGCGCACCGTGGACCATCGCGGTGGGCTCGACGCGTTCTTGGCAAAAGCCAAAGACGAAGATCTCTCGGCCAATGCGCTGAAGATCAAAAAAGACATCGCAAAAGCCCAAGCCGCCGCCTAAGCGCGCCGCTCTTTTGCGCCAGGCCCTTTGGGTCGTGGATGTAAACGCCGCTCTCGTTTTACGATGGCGGCGTTTTCTTTTGCCCGCCCCCACAGCAAAGGTTAGACATAACCCATTGCCCTAGCGGAAGATTGCCCCATGAGCTCTGGATTGCTTGCCTTACTTGATGATGTTGCCGGCCTAGCCAAAGTGGCCGCAGCCTCGGTGGATGATATTGGCGGCATGGCGGCGAAGGCTGGAACAAAATCCGCCGGGCTGGTGATCGATGATGCCGCGGTTGCCCCGCGCTTTGTGGTCGGGTTTGCCGCCGAACGCGAATTGCCCATTGTGATGAAAATCGCCAAAGGCTCGATCAAGAATAAATTGCTGTTCTTGCTGCCCGCCGCGCTGATTTTAGGGGCCCTCGCCCCCTGGCTGATTACTCCGATTCTGATGATGGGCGGGCTGTTTTTGTGCTTTGAAGGGGCCGAGAAGGTTCTTGAGAGCTTCTTTCCCCATGGCCATCATGCGGAAACGCCCAACACAGACGGGGCAACGCTCGGCAAATCCGAAGAAGACCGCCGGGTCAAAAGCGCTATCCAAACCGATTTCATCCTATCCGCCGAAATTATGGCCATTGCCCTTTCGGTGCTGCCCAGCAGCACGCTGTTTGAACAAGCCGTCACCCTGGCCGTAGTGGCCATCGGCATTACAGCTTTGGTCTATGGGGCGGTGGCGCTGATCGTGAAGGCCGATGATATTGGCGTTTATCTGGCGCAAAATGGGCGGTTTGCCCTGACCCGCGGCTTTGGCCGTGGGATTGTGCGCGCGATGCCCTATTTGCTCAAAGCGCTGAAGATTATCGGCACGGCCGCCATGCTTTTGGTGGGCGGGGGGATCCTGCTGCACGGGTTGGAACATCTGGGCCTGCACGGCCCGATGCATATGCTGCACGAGATTACCGGCCATATCGCCCATGGCGGTTTCTGGGGCTGGCTGAGCGAATCAAGCCTGACCGCGCTTGTGGGCCTGGTGGTGGGTCTGCTCGTTGTCCCGGTGGTGATCTATCTCATCGCCCCTCTGGCCAAACGGTTTCGCCGCAAGCCCGCAGCCTAAACCACGCCCTCTGTCCCGCGCAGCAAAACCGCTTTGAGTTTTGCCCGCGCCTCCGCTAGCTCTTGGCCATGCGCATCTATCGCTCCTTACATGCGCTGATCGCCGCGGCATTGCTGGCCCTGGGCGTGATCGGCACCGGCCTGGCCCATGGGCAAAACCCAGCGGCTGGGATTGCGGTGCTATGTATCGACACCGTGGCCGTCAGCGTGGCTGTGGATGCCCAAGGCCAACCTGTTGAGCCACCGCATATTTGCCCAGATTGCTTATCTTTGGCTCTGGCCGAAAGCCGCGACCAAGCGCTGCCTTTGGCCCCGCCCGCAGCCCCGCAGGAACGCCCAAGCGCCTATCGCCCCCCCCCGCGCAGCGAGGCCGCCCCGCGCCCGCCTGCCCGCGCGCCGCCGGCTCAGATCTGATCCTTTCTGCGAACATATCTGACCCTGGAGACACCAATCATGACATTTCACCGCTTTGCGGCCTGCTGCGCCGTTGCCCTGAGCCTTGCCACCCCTTTGGCCGCAGATGGCACGATCGCGATCGAAGATCCCTATGCGCGCACCGCCTCGTCTATGGCGAAATCTGGCGCCATCTTCATGGTGATCAAAAACACCGGCGAGGCCGATGACCGCCTGGTGAGCGCCAGCGCACCCGTGGCGAAAAAGGTCGAGCTGCACACCCATAAGGAAAACGAGCAAGGTGTGATGCAAATGCTCGAAGTAGAAGAAGGCTTTACCGTGCCCGCGGGCGGGATGCATGCGCTGCAGCGCGGGGCCGATCACGTGATGCTGATGGGCCTGACCGAGAGCCTTGAAGATGGCAAAACCTTTCCTCTGACCTTGATCTTTGAAGAGGCGGGCGAAGTCACCATCGACGTGCCCGTGGATCTAACCCGCAAGCCCAAACATGGGGCCCCAAAGCATCAATAACCGCTTTGCCCCCAGCCTGTGCCGGAACAGCCCGGCGCAGGCCAATGCCAACTGGCCCGTAGCGGCGATTTTCAGCGCCGCTGAGGCCGATCCTTTGACCGCCACCAATACCGCCATCCCCTATCGGTGAGCGGCGCACCGCAAGCGTGACCCGTGGCGCGCTAAAGAAAATCCACGAAATTGTGGAACGGCATTTCCCGAAAACGCTGCCCGGTGGCTGCGAAAATCGCATTGGCCAGCGCCGGGGCCGCCGGGGGCGTGCCGGTCTCGCCCGCACCGCGAATGCGCGGGTCGTTCTCCAAAACGGTCACATGGATGCGCGGGCATTGATGGATTCGCATCCCATCATGGCTGTCATAATTGAATTGCTCTGTGCCGTAATCGGCATAGGTCAGCTCGCAATTCATGGCATGGCCCAACCCAAAGATCGCCGCACCGCTAAGCTGCGCCTCAAGATTGATCGGATCCAGCGCTTTGCCCAGATCGGTCACGATCCACAGATCATCAAGCTTGATCCCATCGGGAGTGTCCGTCACATCCAGCACCATGGCCGTGCCCGCCCCGTGAGAGAAGCAATAGGCCAATCCGCGCCCGCGCCCCTCGCCCAGATCAGTGCCTTGCCAATTGCAGGCTGCCCCCAAAGTTTCGAGCACATTGCGCGAGACATCATAGCTGCACAGGCGCAAACGCTCTTGCAACGGGTCCGCCCCCGCCGCATGGGCCAATTCATCAAACAGGCATTCATGGAAAAACGCATTGGCATTGGCACCTGGCGCGCGCCAAGAGCTGATGGGCACCATTTCCGGGGCGCGATAGCCGGTGATGCGATAATTTGGGATGGCAAAAGGCTGGCTCGCGGCCCCGGCCACGATCACCGGATCGGGCCCTGCGGACGGGCGGAACACCCGGCCAAACCAAGACGCGCTCATCGAGGCGGCGCAGCTGTCCAGATCAAAGGCCGTGATCTTGCCCTGCTGCACCCGGCCGCGACCGCGCGCCAATTGCATGGGGCGCGGGAAATCATGGGTGAAATCTTCCTCCCGCGACCAGGTCATTTTGATCGGCACGCCCTTCATCTGCATGGCGACTTCCACCGCCTGGCCCAGATA